>NZ_LUFI01000003.1:0-154918 GCF_005281675.1 Sphingobium sp. MP9-4
CGTTGCGCCGCCCCCGCCTGCTCCGGCTCCGGCCCCTGCTCCCGCGCCCATTCCGGCGCCCACGCCAGCCCCTGCCCCCGAACCCGTGGCAGCTGCGCCGGCCAGCGACGCCGGCGATCGCCCCTGGATCGACCTCGGCCTCGACATCAGCCTCGCCCGCTCCTCGCTGATCGGTGTGACCATCGGCTACACGCTGCTGCTCCACAATCGCGGCGATCGCCCGGCCCGCGACATCATGGTGCGCGGCATATTGGGCAATGCGGGCGCGCAGCAGGATGCGTTGCTGCGCCATTTCTTCGGTGGCGAGACCGGCATGCCGCTGCATTCGATCGTCTCGATCGCGCCGGGCGAAACCGTGCGCATGACCAATGAACTGCGCCTAGCCCAGGACGAGATCGTGCCGGTGACGATGGGCGAACGGTCGCTACTGGTGCCGATAGCCGCCTTCGACGCCCATTATCGCTGGGGCGAGGATGAGGAAGCGCCCGAAGGCACCGGCCGCACCGGTCGCGCCTTCATCGTCGGCCAGGAACAGGATCCGCCCGCCGAACGCCTGTCGCCTTTCCGCCTCGACCAGGGGCCGCGCCAATATCGCCGGCCGGCCGCCCGCGCCGCCGCCGAAGTGCCGCCGGCCTGAGCATTTCCCTTTCCTGTCCGGCCAGGCGCTCCTAAAGTGCCTGCCGGACAAGGCAAAAGGGGCCGCATGGACATTATCGTTTCCACCGACTGGCTGGCCGGCGAAATCGGCAAGCCCGATCTCGTCATTCTCGACGCCAGCCTGTTCCTGCCCGGCACGCCGCGCGACCCGCGCGCCGAATTCGACGCGGCCCATATCCCCGGCGCCGCCTATATGGACCTGCCGAGCCTCAGCGATCCCGCCGATCCGGTACCGGGCCAGTTGCCGCCCGACGCGCTGATGACGCAGCGCATGCAGGCGCTGGGCGTCAACGCCGACAGCCGCATCGTCGTCTATGACAATAGCCCGACCCACAGCGCGGCGCGCGGCTGGTGGATGATGCGCGTCTATGGCCTGGGCGCATCGGCTGCGATCCTGGACGGCGGCCTGCCCAAATGGGTCGCCGAAGGCCGCCAGGTCGACAGCGGCATGCCCGCCATCGAGCCGGGCAACGCCGTCGCCCGGCTCGACCGCACACAGGTCCGTAGCAAGGCGGACATCCTCGCCAATCTCGCCAGCGGCACGGCGCAACTGCTCGATGCACGCGGCGCAGGGCGCTTCACCGGCGCCGAGGCCGAACCCCGCCCCGGCATGGCGTCGGGCCATATCCCCGGCAGCCGCAACATCCCCTCCTCCGCCTTCTTCGCCGCCGACAACAGCCTGAAGCAGGGCGAGGAGCTGCGCCGCCTGCTGATCGACGCCGGCACCGATCTCGACCGGCCGATCATCACCACCTGCGGCAGCGGCGTGACCGCGGCGATCATCCTCGCGGCGCTCGAAACGCTCGGGAAGCGCGACGTCAGCCTCTATGACGGCAGTTGGTCGGAATGGGGGTTCGATCCCGCCACGCCCAAGGCGACCGGGCCGGCCGCATGAGCGAGGACAGCAGAAGGCCGCTAACCCGACTGGCGCAGGCCGGCCGCCGCGCCGACTGGACCGGCATGCCGGGGCAACCCGGCGCGATCGTCAGTCCGGGCGTGTGGCGCGCTTCCACCATCCTCTATGACGATGTCGCCCATCTGCGGAAGGCGGCTGGCAGCAGCACGCATGAACGGCTGTTCTACGGGCGCAAGGGCACGCCGACCAGCTGGAGCCTGGCCGATGCGCTGACCGAGATGGAGCCGGGCGCGGAGGGCACGATGCTCTTCCCCTCGGGCGTGGCGGCGATCGCCTGCGCGCTGATGGCGGTGCTGCGGCCGGGCGACCAGTTGCTGATGGTCGACAGCGCCTATGATCCGACCCGCAATTTCTGCGAACAGGTGCTGAAACCCTTCGGCGTCGAGACGCTCTATTATGATCCGACCATCGGCGCCGGCATCGCCGAGCTGCTGACCGATCGCACCCGCGCCATCTTTCTGGAATGCCCCGGCAGCCTGACCTTCGAGGTGCAGGACGTGCCGGCGATCACCGCGATCGCGCGCGATCGCGGCATCACCACCCTGCTCGACAATACCTGGGCGACGCCGCTTTTCTTCCCGGCGCTGGCCCATGGCGTCGATATTTCGATCCTCGCCTGCACCAAATATATTGTCGGCCATAGCGACGTGATGATGGGGTCGGTCACTGCCACACCGGCGCTGTTCCCGAAAGTCCGCCAGTCTGCCTATCTGTTCGGCCAGATGACCAGCCCCGACGATGCCTGGCTTGCCAGCCGGGGCCTGCGCACGCTGGGCGTCCGCCTGGCCCAGCATCAGGCGAGCGCACTGCAGATCGCGCAGTGGTTGAAGGACCAGCCCGACGTTGCCCGCGTGCTGCATCCCGCTCTGCCCGATTGCCCCGGCCATGAATTGTGGGCGCGCGATTTCAGCGGCTCGACCGGCCTGTTCAGCTTCGTGCTGCAGGGCGGGGACGAGGCGGCCCGCGCCGCGCTGATCGACGGGCTCGCTCATTTCGGCATCGGCTATAGCTGGGGCGGGTTCGAGAGCCTGGCCCTGCCGGTCGATCCGGCCCGCTATCGCACCGCGACCGCCTGGCAGGCGGAAGTGCCGGTCATCCGGCTGCAGATCGGGCTGGAGGATCCCACCGACCTGATCGCCGACCTTGACGCCGGTCTCGCCCGCTTCCGGGCAGCGCGCGGATGACGCAGCTGTCCGCATGGCTGGCCCGACTGCCGGGCAATGCGGACATCACCCAGCCGCTGATCGCGGTCGGCATCGCGCTGCTGCTCTATGCCATTGCCCATAGCGCGGCGCGCCTGCTGGCGCCGCGGGTGAAGGACAGGCTGCCCGCGCTCAGCGAACTGGTCTCCACCCATATTCGCCCGATGCTGCGTCATGCGATCAGCGTGCCGCTGTTCGCGACGGCACTGGCGCTGTGGCCGGCGGACAGCATCGCCCATCTGATCCTGGGCGCCGCGCTCGCCCTCGCCGTCGCCCTGTTCGCGCTGCATCTGCTGCAGGCGCTCAGCTTCCCGCGCTGGGCGATTACCCCGCTCGCCCTGCTGCTGTTCGTCATGGTGATATCGGGCAGCAGCGGCGGCATCGCGCCGGTCGGGTCGATGCTCGATGATGTCGCGCTGACGCTGGGCAAGCGGCGGATCAGCCTGCTCGACCTATTGTCGGTTGCGGCGACATTGGTCGCGCTGCTTGCCGGTATCCGCCTTGCCAACCGGCTGATCCGGCGCAGCATCCAGAAGGCGCCCGATCTCGACCCGACCCAGAAGTTGCTGGGCCAGAAGCTGGCCGGGATCGCCGTCATCATCGCCGCCTTCTTCATCGGCATCGACATATTGGGCATCGACCTCACCGCCTTCACCGTCTTTTCCGGGGCGCTGGGCCTGGCGGTCGGCTTCGGCCTGCAGAAGACGGTCGGCAATCTGATCGCCGGCATCATCCTGCTGATGGACCGGTCGATCAAGCCGGGTGACGTGATCGCGGTCGGCGACAGTTTCGGCTGGGTCAGCAAGATCGGCGTGCGCGCCGTGTCGATCATCACCCGCGACGGCAAGAAGCATCTCATCCCCAACGAAAATCTGATGACGCAGGAGGTGGAGAACTGGTCCTATTCCGACCGCAATATCCGCGTCCGCATCCCGGTGGGGATCAGCAACGACAGCGACATCGCGCTGGCCCAGCAACTGATGCTGGAAGCGGCCAAGGAAAGCCCGCGCGCGCTCAAGCATCCCGAGCCCAAGGTATGGCTGACCGCGCTCGGCCAATATCGGCTGGAGCATGAGATTCGCGTCTGGATCAACGATCCGGAAAATGGCGTGGGCGGGGTGACATCCGACGTGCTGATGCGGGTGCTGGACAAGTTCAAGGCACATGGCATCATCGTCCCCTATCCGCGCCAGATCATCGAATTGCGGCAGCCGCAGGACAGACATGATCCAGCAATGAATGAGCCCGACATTTCGGACCATTCCCCGTCCTGAGCGACCGCGACAGCGTTCGAATATCCAATAAATTATGCCTTATCATGCAGATACGCCGGACATCCGGCGATCGCAGCCGCGCACCTTGTTGCGTCGTAGCAACAATAAAAGACGCAAAAGACATGAAACAGCAATAATATCTTGTGCGCCGCAGCGCGCGCAGGCATGGCCAAACTTGTTGAGGCAAGCTGGCCCACTTCCCCTGGGGGAAGCATAGAGGCAGGCGCCTGAACGCAGGCGGGACGATCGCAGAACCATCAAGGGGATTATCATGCGTAAGTCCATTCTCGGCCTCTCGGCCTTCGCTCTTGTTGCGCTGTCGGCACCCGCCATGGCCCAGGATGAGCCCGCTCCCGCGGTGACCGTCACCGGCAATGCCGCCGTCGTCAGCGATTATCGCTTCCGCGGCATTTCGCAGACCAACAAGAAGTTCGCGCTGCAGGGCGGCATCACCGTCACCCATGAATCGGGCTTCTATGTCTCGACCTGGGGCAGTTCGATCGACGAATATGTCGCCAACGGCTCGGACCAGGAACTCGACCTGATCGGCGGCTATTCGACCACGGTCGGCGGCGCGACGATCGACGTCGGCGTTCTCTATTATTACTATCCGGGCAATGCCGGTGCGAACACCGACTTCGTCGAGCCCTATGCCTCGATCAAGGGCACGTTCGGCCCCGCCACCGCCAAGCTGACCGCCAACTACGCCCCCAAGGCGAAGGCGCTGACCGTCGGCAATGGCAAGGAAGACAATCTCTACCTCGCTGGCGACGTCTCGGCCTCGATCCCCAACACCGCGCTGGGCGTGTCGGCGCATCTGGGTCACAGCTTTGGCCCGAGCTACCTGACCATCGGCAAGGAATATACCGACTGGAATATCGGCGCGACCTACACCTGGGGTCACCTGACCTTCGGCGTATCCTATGTCGACACCGACAAGTCGCTCTATTCGTCGGCAGGCCACAATATCAGCAAGGCCGGCGTGCTCGGTTCGCTCACCGCCTCCTTCTGATCCGCCTTCCCTTCGGGGATGAACAGGGCCACGCTCTCCAGGGGGGATCGCGGCCCTTTCCTATATGCGGTGTTTACGGGTCGCCTTGGCCCGCGCCGCTGCCTATAAGGCGCCGATGCCTCCGATCGCCCTCCTGCTGCTCTTCGTCGTCACGATCGCGCTGATGGAGGGCTTTGCCTATGTGATGCACCGCTGGGTGATGCATGGGCCGGGCTGGTTCCTCCACGCCAGCCACCACCGCCCCCGCACCGGCTTCTTCGAGGCCAATGACCTCTATTTCGTGATCTTCGCCATGCCCTCCATCCTGCTGCTGCTGGGCGGGGTGCAATGGGGCTGGGGCAATTGGGCGACGGCCGTTGGCGCCGGCGTCGCCGCCTATGGCGCGATCTACCTGGGCTTCCACGACATCATCGTCCATCAGCGGGTGCGCCACCGCTATGTTGCCCGCTCGCGCTACATGAAGCGGATCGTCCAAGCGCATCGGCTGCACCATGCGGTCGAGACCAAGGACGGTACGGTCAGCTTCGGCTTCCTGATCGCGCCCCACCCCGCGGACCTCAAACGCGAACTAGCGCGGCGCGGCCGGGCCGGCGTGCGCGCCGCCAGGCATTGGCAGCCCGGCACGCGGGACTAGATCCGCGCGACATCGGTGGGAAGCGGACATTCTACCCCTCTCCCTTGAGGGAGAGGGCTGCGCAGACTTGGCAGCTTGCTGCCTAGTCGTAGCTGGGTGAGGGGGATGCCGCCCTTTCCTATTCGGTCATTCTCTGCTCCACCCTTGTCCATGGACGAGAGTGCCCGGCAATCCATGCGCGACATCCCGCCAATGGCTGGCCGGCGCCTGACTGGCGCACCCTTGTCGCGTCACTGTCGCTTCGGGCGCGCGTCAGCGACGCGTCGCGTTCTGCCCGGCTGTCGCGTTACAGGCGCGCCACCGGCGCGCGGCAGGCGCATATCTGGCGCAAATAGGGTGAATCACCCCGATAACGGTGTGAACTTCGGCGGACATGAAACTGTCGCGTCGCGAACCGGACTGGGCAGGCCCCTAGCCGCGCAGCGCGCAGGGGACGATGCTGGACGGATCGGGGCGGGCGGTGCTGCGGCGGAAGCGGGCCATATAGCCACCGGCGGTCGGCTTGGCGATCATCTCCTCCAGCCGGAAGCCCATTGCCGCCAGTTCGCAGGTGAGCAGGCGCCGGGGCGTGCCATGCTGGTCGGTCGGCCGATCGGCATCGACCACGATCAGTTCGCCATCGGCTTTCAGCGCGGGGCTGAGATGCCAGAGGAACGCATAGGGCTCGGCGATCTCATGATACATATGGACCATGAAGATGCGGTCGAAGCTGTTTTCGGGCAGCTTGGGATCTTCCGGCGCGCCCAGCTTCACGCTGACATTGGTCCAGTTTTCGCGGGTGATGCGACGGCTGAGCGCATCGATCACCTCGGGCAGGATGTCCTCGGCCAGAACCCGGCCCTTGGCGCCGACGCGCTTGGCCAGGCGCACGGTATAATAGCCCTCGCCAGCACCAATGTCGGCAATGGTCATGCCCGGCCGGATGCCGGCCCGGTCCATGATGTCCTCGGCCTCATTGACCCGGTCGCGCGCCTCCTCGCTCGACCAGCGGGTCGACACGATCGGCGCCACCGGCCGGTCGGCGCGGGGGAAGGACGCGGCGCCGGCCGCGCGTTCCGACTGATTGCCGCCTGCCAGCGGCCCGCAGGCTGCCAGCAGGAGCAACGGCCCCGCCAGCGCCATGCGGATCATCAGTCGACATCCTCCACGTCGACCTTCTCGCCCGTGACCTTCTGGCTGAGCGCAGCGGCCATGAACGGATCGAGCGCGCCATCGAGCACATCGTCCGGAGCGGTCGAGGTGACGCCGGTGCGCAGATCCTTCACCAGCTGATAGGGCTGGAGCACATAGGAGCGAATCTGGTGACCCCAGCCAATTTCGGTCTTGGCAGCATAGTCGGTCGACGCTGCTTCCTCGCGCTTGCGCAGTTCCGCTTCATACAGGCGCGCCTTAAGCATGTTCATGGCCGTCGCGCGGTTCTTGTGCTGCGAGCGGTCATTCTGCGACGCGACGATGATGCCCGAGGGGACGTGGGTGATGCGGACCGCGGAGTCGGTGGTGTTGACGTGCTGGCCGCCCGCACCCGAGGCGCGATAGGTATCGATCTTGAGGTCGCTCTCCTTGACCTCGATATCGATATTGTCGTCGATCACCGGATAGACCCAGACCGACGAGAAGCTGGTGTGGCGGCGCGCGGCGCTGTCATAGGGGCTGATGCGGACCAGGCGGTGGACGCCGCTTTCGGTCTTGGCATAGCCATAGGCATTTTCGCCCTTGATGAGGAAGGTAGCCGACTTGATGCCGGCGGTTTCGCCCGCCTGATAATCGACCAGTTCCACCTTGAAGCCGCGCCGTTCGGCCCAGCGGCGATACATGCGCGACAGGATTTCGGCCCAGTCCTGGCTTTCGGTGCCGCCGGCGCCGGCGTGGATTTCCAGATAGGTGTCGCTGGCATCGGCTTCGCCCGCCAGCAGCGCCTTGATCTTGTCCTCGTCGGCGCGCTCGGCCAGCGCCTTCAGCGCGGCGATCGCTTCGGAGACCATATCCTCATCGCCTTCGGCCTCGGCCATTTCGATCAGTTCGGCATTGTCGGTCTTTTCCGCCTCGATCGCGCGGGTGGCGCCGATCGCGCTGTCGAGACGGGTGCGCTCGCGCATCACCTCCTGCGCCAGCTTGGCATTATCCCACAGGGTCGGATCCTCGACGCGGGCATTCAGCTCGTCCAGCCGGCGTAGCGCACGGTCCCAGTCGAGGAAGCGGCGCAGCAGGTCCAGCGCGGCGTCGATACGGTCGATATATTGCTGCGCTTCGGCGCGCATGGGAGGTCTCCAGAATCTCGTGGCGTCCAGCGTCAGCTACCCGAACGCATCAAACGCCTGCCCCTATCCCAGGCCGGGCTTTTTGGGAAGATCAATCCGCCGGAGGGGCGGCGCGGCAAAGGTCCGAAATCTGCCGGACATAATGGCATCTTAGCCCGATGGCGCAGACCGCCCCGCGCGAGGGCGGCGCATCAAGGGGGAAAACCTTTTTCCATGAAAGGCGATCCCATGAACCCGACCACGCCCATGCCGGCGACGCACAGCCCGGCCACCCTCTATATCCTGCTCGACGCCGTGCGTTGCTGGGCGGCAGCGCGACGCCGACGCCGGCCGGCGATGGCCCAGTTGCACCTGCGGCTGCGACGCTATGGCTGCGAACAGCTATCCCCGGCGCTCGACAGCCTGTTGCGCCTGGGCGAGCAGGTGACCGGCCATGGGCTGCGCACCGGCCGGGGGCCGCGCCTGAGCGAGGACGAGAATCTGCTGATCGACCTGTTGCAGGCGCGCTGGACCGGCCCCGTTCCCTATGCCTGCAGCGACGCGATCGCCTGCGCCTTCTGCTATGCGGTGCGATCGACCCAGATATTGCTGGCGCAGGCGCTGGAGGGCCGGCGCGGCGCCACCAGCCTGTCGATCCGCGACGCCAATCCGCGCCACTGCTGAGGATAAGAGGGCGGGCGCCGACGCGCCCGCCCCTCAATAGATGCCGCCCTGGTCCTGCAGGAAGTCGGCGTCGTTGCGCTGCCGGGTGCGGACCGCGTCGGCCTTGGCCGCGACCTTGGCCTGCGCCTCCGCCTCTTCCTTGCGGATGGTGCGGCGCGGTTCGGATTCGGGCTTGAACGCTTCCCAGATGACCGCGGGCTTGGGCTCGTCGGTCGGCCAGGCGCCATAGACGCGCTTGCCCGAACGGCGGTCGATCGCGACCATGCGAATGCCGGCCGGGGCGATGAACGGCGTCTTGGGCATGGTCTCCAGGATCGGGGCCATCGCTTCCTTCCAGATCGGCGCGGCGATGCGGCCACCCTGTGCCCAGCCGCCCAGGCTGCGGGGCTGGTCATAGCCGATATAGACGCCGGCAACGAGGTCGGGCGAGCCGCCGACGAACCAGACATTGGTCGGGCCGTTGGTGGTGCCGGTCTTGCCGAACAGCGGGCGCTTGAGGTCAGCCAGCACGGTCGCGGTGCCGCGCTGGATCACGCCTTCAGTGATATGGACGACCTGATAGGCGGTCATCGGGTTCATAACCTGACGCCCCTCGAACCCGAAGCGCGGCATCGGCTTGCCGTCCCAATTGGCCATGTTGCAATTGTCGCAGGGATGCCAGCGTTCCGGCCAGATCACCTTGCCGCGCCGATCCTGGACATAGTCCATCAGCTTGGGCGCGAATTGGCGACCCTGATTGGCGAGCGTGGCATAGGCGTTGACCATCCGTTCCACCGTCGTCTCGCCCGCGCCCAGCGCGAAGGAGAGATAGGGCTGATAGTCGCCGATGCCCATATTCTTGATGGTGCGCACGACCCGGTCCATGCCGGTCTGGCTGGCGGCGCGCACGGTCATCAGGTTGCGCGACTGTTCCACGCCCCAGCGCATCGTCTGCGGCCCGGCACTGCCGCCCGAGAAGTTGCGGAAGCATTTCTGGCCAAGGCCGGCGCCCTGATAGACGCACAACGGGCCATCAACGATGATCGAGGCCGGCGTCATGCCATTGTCGAGCGCGGCGGCATAGACGAAGGGCTTGATCGTCGAGCCGGGCTGACGCTGCGCCTGGGTCGCGCGGTTGTAGGAGGAAAGGCGATAGTCGAAGCCGCCCTGCATCGCGCGGATGCGGCCCGAATGCACTTCCTCCACCACCATGCCGCCCGACACTTCGGGAATGTTGCGCAGCGCCCAGCTGGCACCGTCGCGGGCGACGATGATCAGGTCGCCCGGCTTCATCGCCGAGATGGCGGGACCACCGGTGCGGCGATAGGGCAGCTGCGCCAGGCTGGCGGGCAGCGTGCCGGTGGTGCCGTCGGCAAAGCCGATCTGCGCGCCACTGCTGTCGCGGCTGATGACGGCGGCGACGCGCCAGCCGGCATAATCGACGCTGATGAAGCTGGCGGCGAGTTCGCGTTCCCAGCCCTTGTCGGGGTCGATATGACCGACCGGGCCGGACCAGCCGCGCCCGGCGCCGAAACGCAGCAGGCCGTTGCGCAGCGCGGTCTGGGTATGATCCTGCACCACCGGATCATAGGGGCTGCGCACCCACAGGCCGCCGGCATAGACGCTGTTGGGGCCATCCTCCGCCTTTTCGCCGAACTGCTGGATCAGGCGGCGACGCACCTCCTCCATATAATAGCCGCCGGCATTGGCGTCGAAGCTGGAGCCATGGGCGGCAACGGTGCCGAGCGGCAGGGCGATGGCGGCGTCGCGCTGGGCCGCGCTGATCCAGCCATTCTTCTCCATCTCGCCCAGCGCCCAGTTGCGACGATCGATCGCGCGGGCATGGCCGGTGGTGCTTTCCGGGCGATAATTGGCCGGCCCCTTGGGCAGGATCGCCAGATAGGCCATTTCATGCAACTGGAGATCGGCGACGTCCTTGTCGAAATAGGCGCGGGCCGCCGCCTGCACGCCATAGGCGTTCCGGCCGAGGAATATCTGGTTGAGATAGAGTTCGAGGATCTGCTGCTTGGTGAGGACATTTTCCATACGCCAGGCGAGAATCATTTCCTTCACCTTGCGCGTGGGCGAATATTCGTCGCCGATCAGCAGATTCTTCGCCACCTGCTGGGTGATGGTGGAGCCACCGCGGGCGCGCTGCCCCGAGCCGAGCTTGCTGGCATAGTCGAACACCGCACCGGCAAAACCGGGAATGTCGACGCCATGATGTTCGAAGAAGGTCTTGTCCTCCGCCGCCAGATAGGCGTGGATCAGCTGCTGGGGATAATCGCTATATTGCAGCTGGACGCGGCGTTCGCGGGCATAGCTGTGGACCGGCTGGCCATTGATGTCGCGCACCATGGTCGGTAGCGGCGGCTCATATTCCAGCAGCGAGGTCGCGTCGGGCAGGCCGCGCGCGAAGATCAGCCAGAACAGGAAGATGGCGAGCAGGAAGCCGCCCAGCAGGATCGCGGCCCAGCGGAACAGGCGGCGCTGCCACAAGGGCTTCAACCGGTCGGCAATGCCCCCGGCGCCACGGCGCAGGCGATAGGCGAAGGACGATGCGGGCGGATTGGAACGGGCCTCTTCCATGGTGGAAGAGGCTCTAGAGCCTGATCGCCTGAGATGGAAGCGCTTTGCGTTTCCATCGATGGCGTGAATCAGGCTCTACATCCTGACTCCCGGTCAAAAGTCCTTCAATACCAGCACCGATGCGCGGATAGACGCGTCAGCCGCCCGACCGGCCGCTGCCCATGGCAAGCTTGCGGGCGAAATGGACGTCGATGGCGCGGGCGACGCCGCGCGCGATTGCCTGCTGCCCCTCGTGCGAGGAGAGGAAAACGGCATCATCCGCATTGCTGATATAGCCGGTCTCGAACAGGACCGAGGGGGTGTCCGGGGCCTTCAGCACCATCAGCGAGGCGAAGCGGTGATAGGCGCTGCGGAACGGCACATAGGGTGCCGCCTCGCGCTGCAGCAGCCGCGCGAAATTGGCCGAAATGTTCATCGATTCCCGCTGCGTCAGATCGATGAGGATCGAGGAGACATCGCCCGACTGGTTGCCGAGATTGACGCCGTTCAGCACATCGGCCTTGTTCTCGCGCGCGGCGAGCCGGGCCGCCTCCCGGTCCGATGCGGTTTCGGAGAGGGTGTAGACGGTGGCGCCATGGGCATCGGCATTGTCCGCCGAATCGGCATGGACCGAGATGAAGAGATCGGCACCCAGCTTGCGGGCGATGCCATAGCGCTCCTGCAGCACGAGGAAGCGGTCATCGTCGCGGGTCAGCGCCACGCGCACCCGGCCGGACTTGACCAGCTGGTCCCGGATCGCCTGCGCGATCGCCAGCGTCACATCCTTTTCGCGCTTGCCATTATCCTTGTTGATGGCGCCCGGATCATGACCGCCATGACCCGCATCAATCACCACCAGCGGGCGCGATCCGTCGCGCACGCCCTCGATCGCGGGCAGATCGACGCCGCGTGCGACCGGCGGGATCGGCACGGTGATCGAATGAATGCGCTTTTGCGGCCGGGCGCTCATATTGGCGGGCGCGTCGAAGCGCAGCCGCCCCTGCCCCACGGCGGTGCGGAACCGGCCGTCGGTCACATTCTGGAGCGAGAAGCTGAGCGACTTGCCGTCGGCCGCGATCTGCGGATCGCCGAGCGTTGCCGGCGTCGTCAGGTCTAGCACGATGCGCGCCATGGTGTCGCTGAGCTGGCCCTGGCGAATGCCACTGACCGCAGCATTGGAACCGGCATAGCGGCTGGCACCGGCCTGCGCGCCGGCAACATCCAGCGCGATGCGGCGCGGCCCGTCGAGCAGGAAGGCGGACGCGCCCTCGACCCGATCGTCGAACCGAACGGTGACGCGGTCGCCCTGCACGTCCACAGCCGCGATGCCGCCGGCATCGCCGGGGGTCGCGGCCAGCATCGTCGTTGCCAGCGCAATTATGTTGAGCATGCGCTGCTTGTGCAACGCGCGCCCATCGGCCGTCCAGCCCATTTTCATGACGTCTATCCGTCCAGCGTCCCCACGCTGAATTTCGGATTAAGCATCGCCCGTTGTGACGGGGTAAAATGAGACGGTTAATATCGGTTTCAGCATGAATCGCCGACCGGCCAATCAAGGTCATCATAAAGACATAATCTTTTCACGGACCGTTGCTCCCCGCGCCCATGACTGCTACCCCTTCACATTCCGGGAGGACCGACCATATCAATAAGGTCCTTTGCGGATCTTGATTATTTGCATCGGCGCGCGCCTGTCGCTCGAGCCGATGCGCAACAGGTTGACGCTGCATGAGGCATGACTTTCCTTCCACGCTGGCCCCGATACCGGGTGCTGTGGCGTGGATGGTCCGGCCCGGCGCACTGTCCGGCCCTGCCGACGCAGCAGACACGCAATTCTTCCTTCAAACCTGGACGATGCCGCCTCGCGCGCCGAACCCGGCGCGCGCACGGCCGTCCCTTCACTATCGCGTGGCGGCCCGGCTCCATGCCTGCGGCCGCCGTCGCCGGAGACACATAAATGACAATGCGTATGCTGATCGATGCGCGCCACCGGGAAGAAACCCGGGTCGCGGTCGTCAAGGGAAACCGGATCGAGGAATTTGACTTCGAATCCGCTGAGCACAAGCAGCTCAAGGGCAATATCTATCTCGCCAAGGTCACCCGCGTAGAGCCTTCGCTCCAGGCGGCCTTCGTCGATTATGGTGGCAATCGCCACGGCTTCCTCGCTTTCAGCGAAATCCATCCCGACTATTACCAGATTCCGCGCGAAGACCGCGAGGCACTGCTGCGCGAGGAACGCGCGCATGCCGAGGAAGAGGCCGCGCTGCGCGCCGATTATGACGAGGATGAGGACGCCGCCGGCGACGATGGCGTCGAGGTCGTGGAAGCGACCCATCATGACGATGAGGAAGGCGCCCACGAAGCCGAAGCCAGCGAAGGCGAAAGCAACGAAGGCGGCCGCCCGAACCGGCGCAAGCGCGAAAAGGGCGACGACGCAGCCGACGAGCTGCGCCGCAAGCGCATGGCGCTGCGCCGTCGCTACAAGATCCAGGACGTCATCAAGCGCCGCCAGGTGCTGCTGGTGCAGGTCGTCAAGGAAGAGCGCGGCAACAAGGGTGCGGCGCTGACCACCTATTTGTCGCTGGCCGGTCGCTATTGCGTGCTGATGCCCAACACCAGCCATGGTGGCGGCATTTCGCGCAAGATCAGCAATGCGGCCGACCGCAAGCGGCTGAAGTCGATCATCGCCGAAATGGCGCTGCCTTCGTCGATGGGCTGCATCGTGCGCACCGCCGGCCTGCAGCGCACCAAGCCCGAGATCAAGCGCGACTTCGACTATCTTGCCCGGCTGTGGGACGAGATTCGCGAAAAGACGCTGCGCGCCGCCGCGCCCGAGCTGATCCATAACGACAGCGACCTCATCAAGCGGGCGATCCGCGATATCTACAACAAGGATATCGAGGAAGTGATCGTCGAGGGCGAGCATGGCTACAAGGCCGCCAAGGACTTCATGAAGCTGCTGATGCCGAGCCATGCCCGGCGCGTGAAGCAATATGCCGACGCGGTGTCGCTGTTCCAGCGCGCCAGCGTCGAGGACCAGCTGGCGGCGATGTACAATCCCGTCGTTCAGCTGAAGTCCGGCGGCTATCTGGTCATCAACCCGACCGAGGCGCTGGTGTCGATCGACATCAACTCGGGCCGGTCGACCCGCGAGCATGGCATCGAGCAGACCGCCGTCGCCACCAACCTGGAGGCGGCGCGCGAGATCGCCCGCCAGCTGCGCCTGCGCGACATGGCAGGCCTGGTCGTCATCGACTTCATCGACATGGAGATGAACTCCAACATCCGTAAGGTCGAGAAGGCGATGAAGGAGGCGCTGAAGGACGATCGCGCCCGTATTCAGGTCGGCCGCATTTCGGGCTTTGGCCTGATGGAAATGAGCCGTCAGCGCCTGCGCACCGGCGTGCTGGAAGCATCGACCCGCCAGTGCCCGCATTGCGAAGGCACGGGCCTGGTCCGCACCGCATCGTCGGCGGGCCTTGGCGCGCTGCGGATGCTGGAGGAAGAGGCCGCCCGTGGTCGCGGCAGCGTCATCACCCTGCGCGCCAGCCAGGAAGCCGCCTTCTACGTCCTCAACAACAAGCGTCGCGAACTGGACGAGATCGAACAGCGCTATGGCGTGCGTATCGTCGTCCTGCCCGATGGCGAGATCGAGGGTGCCCGCATGTCGGTCGAGCCCAGCGGTCCGCGTCCCGAACGCGTCGTCACCTATGCCCCGCTCGCGGAGGAAGAGGATGACCTCGACGTGATCGAGGACGAGGAAGAAGAGGAAGAGATCGAGGAAGAAGCCGCCCCCGAACGCCAGGAGCGTGGCGAGCGTGGTGACCGGGGCGAGGAACGCGAAGGCGGCCGTCGCCGTCGCCGTCGTCGCCGCCGTCGCGGTGGCCAGCGCGAGGACGCGCAGGGCGAAGCCGGCGAAGACAATGGCGCCGAAGACGGTGAAGAAGGCGAGGAATCGGGCGACGTCGAGACCGATGCCGAGGCTGTTGCCGCCGAACCGGCCGCCGAAGGCGAGGATGAAGGTGGCAGCCGTCGTCGTGGTCGCCGCGGTCGCCGTGGCGGTCGTCGCCGTCGCGAAGGTGGCGAAGCGGGTGCCGAAGCCGGTGAGACCGCTGGCGAGGACGGCGCTGAAACAGTGATCGGAGCCGATGCGGCCGCGCCCGCCGAAGAGGCTCCGGTTGCCGAAGCGGCCCCGGAAGAAGCCCCGGCCGAAGAAGCGCCCAAGACGCGCCGTCGCCCCCGTGCCCGCAAGGCGAAGGACGCGGCGGCCGAACCGGCTGCCGTCGAAGCGACCGAAGCCCCGGCCGAGGTTGTGGCCGAAGCGCCCGCCGCCGAGCCGGTTGCCGAGGAAGCGGCCGAAAAGCCCAAGCCCAAGCGCACCCGCAAGAAGAAGGCGGATGTCGAGGCCGAAGCCGCTGCGGCAGCCGAAGCGCCCGCCGTCGAAGCGGTTGCCGAGGAAGTGGCCGAAAAGCCCAAGCCCAAGCGCACCCGCAAGAAGAAGGTCGAACCGGTCGCCGAGGAAGCCGCCGTCGAGGCCGCGCCGGCCGTGACCGAGGTCGCTGCCGCACCCGCCGAGACGCCGGCTGCGGCTGCACCGGCCAGCGAAGCCGTCACGGCCGACCCCGCCGCCGAGGCGGAGAGCGACGAGAATGGCGAGCCGCGCCGTGGCTGGTGGCAGCGCACCTTCGGCCAGTAAGGCCAGGGCACAGGCCTGAATGAAACACGCCGCCATCCAGCCCCAAGGGTCGGATGGCGGCGTTTTTCGTGGCTTCACTTGATGTTCAGGGCGAGAAGGGCATAAATCGGGCCAATGCCTGTTCCCCTTCCCCATCAAGGCTTTGCATGATGACGCGGTGGCTGCGCCTTGCCGCGCTCCTGCTGGGGTCGCTGATGCTGATGGCGCGGCCGGCACTGGCCCAGAGCATCCTGCGCGATGCTGAGACCGAAGCCTTCATGGCGGACATGTCGGGCGATCTGGTGAAGGCGGCGGGCATGCAGCCGCGCAATGTCCAGGTGATGGTGATCAACGATCCGGAGATCAACGCCTTCGTCGCCGGCGGCCAATATGTCTGGGTGCATAGCGGGCTGATTGCGCAGGCCGACAATGTGAACCAGTTGCAGGGCGTGGTCGCGCATGAACTGGGCCATATCGAGGGCGGCCATGTGATCCGCACCGACGGCATCAAGGAAGCGACCAGCATCACATTGCTGAGCCTGGTGCTGGGTGCAGCGGCGATCGCGGCGGGCGGCGCAGAGGCCGGCATGGGCATCATGGGCCTGGGCCAGCAGGTCGGCATGTCCAAATATCTGGCTTTCTCGCGCGCGCAGGAAAGCTCCGCCGACCTTGCCGGCGCGCGCTATCTGAGCGGCGCGCATCTGAGCGGCAAGGGCAGCCTGGAATTCTTCAAGAAGCTGCAGAATCAGGAATATCGCCTCGCGATTCCGCAGGACAACAGCTATGGCCGCACCCACCCGCTGTCGGGCGAGCGCATCAATGTGCTGCGCGAGGTCTATACGGTCGATCCGGCCTGGGACAATCCACCCAATCCGCAGCTGGAAGCGCGGTTCGAGCGGATCAAGGCGAAGCTGATCGGCTTCGTGTCGGAACCGCAGCAGACGCTGCTCAAATATCCCGAGAGCGACCGGTCGATCCCGGCCCATTATGCGCGCGCCTATGCCTGGCATAAAAGCGCCTATCCCGAGAAGGCGCTGAGCGAAGCGGACGCGCTGCTGACAGCGGCGCCGCATGATCCCTATTTCCTGGAGCTGAAGGGCCAGATCCTGCTGGAGAGCGGGCGACCGGGCGAGGCGATCCCACCGCTGCGCGAGGCCGTCGCCAAGACGCAGCAGCCGCTGATCGCAGTGCTGCTGGGCCATGCCCTGATCGCGACCGAGGATGAGAAAAATTACGCCGAGGCCGAAACCGTGCTGCGCAATGCGATCGCGCGGGACCGCGAAAATCCCTTCGCCTGGTATCAACTGGGCGTCGTCTACGAGCATCGCGGCGACACGCCGCGCGCCGCGCTGGCCAGTGCCGAGCGCTTTTCGATGATCGGGCAGGACAGTATGGCGCTGCGCAGTGCGGACGCGGCGATGCAGGGTTTGAAGCCCGGAACGGTTGACTATCTGCGGGCGCAGGATATCGCGATGGTCTCGCGGGCTGCCGTCGAGCAGAAGCGGAAGAGAAGATGACAGATCAGACCCGGCCCAGCTTTCGTGCGGCCCTATCCAACAGGAAAATGCAGATGACCCTGGGCGCCCTCGCCTTGATCGCTGGCGCCGCCGGCACCGCCCTTGCCGTGCAGGCGCCCGGCAGCGTCTCCACCGGCGACAAGGCCGCGATCGAAAAGATCGTCCACGACTATATCCTGGAGCATCCCGAGATCATCCCGCAGGCGATCGAGAAGCTGCAGGCCAAGCGGATGGAAGGCACGATCGATGCGAATCGCCAGACGATCGAGACGCCCTATGCCGGGGCATGGGAAGGCGCCGCCAATGCCGATGTCACCGTGGTCGAGTTTTTCGACTATGCCTGCGGCTATTGTCGCGCCTCGCTGCCTGACCTTGCCAAGCTGGTCGGCGCCGATGCCAAGGTGAAGATCGTCTATCGCGAACTGCCGATCCTGTCGGAGGAAAGCTCCGACGCGGCCAAGGTGTCGCTGCTGGCAGCCGAGCGCAATCGCTACATGGCCTATCACAAGGCGCTCTATGGCGCTGGCAAGGTGACTCGCGAATCGATCATCGGCGCCGCCACCCAGGCCGGCATCACCAAGGCCGATGCCGAAGCGGCGATGGCGTCGAGCAAATATGATGCCGAGCTGCAGTCGAACATCGCCCTCGCCCAGAAGCTGCAGGCGAGCGGCACCCCGACCTTCGTCATCGGCAATCAGGTGCTGAACGGTGCGGTCGGCTATGATTCGCTCAAGGACGCCGTGACGAGCGCCCGCGGGAAGTAAGCCCGAGAGCGGTTCGGGCGGGACAAGCAGGAGTTTGCGGGGAAGCGCGGCGCAGCGCCATTGACTTCCCCGCCCCATTTCCCTATCGGACGGCCCCTGACTTGCGGCCGCCCCGTGTGGCGGCCCTTTTTTGTCATACCTGATTCTCTAGTTTGTTTGAGGAATGAACGATGAAGCGCACTTTTCAGCCGAGCAATCTGGTTCGGAAGCGCCGTCACGGTTTTCGCGCTCGCATGGCGACCCCCGGTGGCCGCAACATCATGCGCGCCCGTCGTGCCCGCGGCCGCAAGAGCCTGAGCGCCTGAGCGACCTGACGCCGCCGGCCGCGCCTGCCATCATGGGCAAGCGCGCGGATTTCCTGGCGGCGAATCGGGGCCGACGCGCGCCCATGCCGGGATTCGTCCTGCTGGTGCGTGAGCGCGGCGACGGCGATCCGGCGATGCGTATCGGCATCACGGTGACCAAGAAGATAGGCGGCGCTGTCATCCGCAATCGGATGAAGCGCCGTTTTCGCGTCCTGGCACGCGAACTGCTGCCTGTGCATGGTGTGGCTGGTGCCGACCATGTGCTGATCGGCCGTGCCGAAGGCGTGGAGCGCGACTTCGCGCTGCTGCGCGGCGAACTGGAAAAGGCGCTGGGCAAGATATTGACCCGCCCCGAAGGCCAGGGCCGCCCGCCCCGCCGCAAGGGCGATTCCCGACCCGCGCCCCCAGCCGCGAAGACCGGCCAGCCGGCATGATTGCCCGGCTGCTGATCCTGATCGCGCGCGCCTGGCAGCTGGGCCCGTCCCGCATTCTCCCCCCCACCTGTCGCTATGCCCCCTCCTGTTCGGAATATGCGATCCAGGCGGTCGGCAAATATGGTGCGATCAAGGGTAGCTGGCTGGGGTTCAAGCGGCTAATGCGTTGCCACCCATGGGGTGGTTCGGGCTATGACCCGGTCCCCTGAGACATTGACGAGTATAGACGGCGGAGCCGAATAGCGTGGACGACAAGAAGAATATCATTCTGGCGGTGCTGCTGACCGCCGCGATCCTGTTCGGCTGGCCCTATATCTCCGAACATTTCTTCCCGGCGGCCAATTCGCCCGCGACGAAGATCGAGGGCGGCAAGACCACCCCGCTGACCCCGGCGGGCGAGGCGCCGGCGCAGGATGCATCGACCGCGATCCGCGATCGCGCCCTGGTGCTTAAGGAAACGCCGCGCGTCGCCATCCGCACGCCCAAGATCATAGGCTCGATCAACCTGAAGGGCGCGCGCATCGATGATATCGTGCTGCCGACCTACAAGGAAACGATCGCCAAGGATTCGCCGGCGATCCGCCTCTATAGCCCGAGCGGCACCAAGGACGCCTATTTCGCCGGCTTCGGCTGGCAGGGCGAGGGCATCAAGACCCCCGATGCCAGCACCGTCTGGACCGCCAGCGGCACCGAACTGACCCCCACCAGCCCGGTTACGCTGAGCTGGAACAATGGCGCGGGCCAGAATTTCGAGATCCGCTATTCGATCGACGAAAATTACATGATTTCCGCCGCGCAGAAGGTGTCGAACAGCGGCACCGGCGCGATCGCGGTCAAATCCTATGGCTATGTCAGCCGCGCGGCTCCGTCGGCCGATCCCGACACCTGGACCATCCATGTCGGCCCGATGGGCGTGTTCAACGGCGCGGCCAATTATGACGTGAACTACAAGGATCTGGAAAAGGGTCCGGCCAGCCAGAGCTTCCAGTCGACCGGCGGCTGGATCGGCTTCACCGACAAATATTGGCTGTCGGCGCTCATCCCCGACCAGAAGGACGCCTTCACCGGCCAGATGCGCAAGGGTGCTGGCACCCAGTTCCAGACCGACATCGCACTGGCTCCGGTCATGCTGCCCCCCGGCAAGGCGATGACCCAGACCAACCGCCTCTTCGTGGGCGCCAAGGAAGTGAAGACGCTGCAGGCCTATGAGCGCGCCGGCGTGCCGCTGTTCGACCGCGCGATCGACTGGGGCTGGTTCTACTGGTTCGAGCAGCCGATCTTCGCGCTGCTGCACTGGCTGTTCGAGACGCTCGGCAATTTCGGCGTCGCCATCATCTGCCTGACCTTCTGCGTCCGCGCCCTGATGTTCCCGGTCGCCCAGCGCCAGTTCGCCAGCATGGCGGCGATGCGCGCGGTGCAGCCCAAGATGAAGGCGCTGCAGGAGAAATATAAGGACGACAAGCAGCAGCTGCAGCAGAAGATGATGGAGCTGTACAAGCAGGAGAAGGTCAATCCGCTGGCCGGCTGCCTGCCCATCTTCATCCAGATCCCGATCTTCTTCGCGCTGTACAAGGTGCTGCAGCTGACGATCGAAATGCGCCACCAGCCCTTCGTGCTGTGGATCAAGGATCTGTCCGCGCCCGACCCGCTGCATATCCTGAACCTGTTCGGCTTGCTGCCATTTACCCCGCCCTCCTTCCTGGCGATCGGTGTGCTGGCGCTGCTGCTGGGCATTTCAATGTGGCTGCAGTTCAAGCTGAACCCGGCCCAGATGGACCCGATGCAGCAGCAGGTGTTCGCGATCATGCCGTGGATGATGATGTTCATCATGGCGCCGTTCGCCGCCGGCCTGCTGGTCTACTGGATCACCAACAACTGCCTGTCGATGGCGCAGCAATGGTGGCTGTACAAGCGCCACCCCGTGCTGAACACCGCGACGGCCACCAAGTAAGGAAAAGGAAATCCTCCCCGAAAGGGGGGGATTTTTTCGATATGACAGAAGACGACAACACCGCCCTGATCGAGGAAGCCCGCAAGCTCTTTTCCGGGCCGATCAGCTTCCTCAGATCCGCGCCGACGCTCGACTATCTGCCCGACATGGCGGTGAACGAGGTCGCCTTTGCCGGCCGTTCCAATGTCGGCAAATCGTCGCTGCTGAACGCGCTGACCAATCGCAATGGCCTGGCCCGCACGTCGAACACGCCGGGCCGCACGCAGGAACTCAACTTCTTCGACGTTGGCGATCCGCTGCGCTTCCGCCTGGTCGACATGCCGGGCTATGGCTATGCCAAGGCGCCCAAGGACCTGGTCAAGAAATGGCGGTTCCTGGTGAACGACTATCTGCGCGGTCGCGCGGCGCTCAAGCGGGCGCTGGTGCTGATCGACAGCCGCCATGGCATCAAGGATGTCGACACCGACATGCTGGACATGCTGGACGGCGCGGCGGTCAGCTATCGCATCGTCCTGACCAAGAGCGACAAGATCAAGGCGAGCGAACTGGTCGCCGTGACGCAGCGCACCGCCGATGCGATCCGCAAGCGGCCGGCCGCGCATCCCGAGATCATCGCCACGTCGAGCGAAAAGGGCATGGGCATCCCCGAACTGCGCGCCGCCGTGCTCGAATCCGTAAGCCAGGGATAAGCCGATGGCCGACGACGATTATGTCTATGACGAGGCGAGCGGCGAATGGATCAGCGCGGCCGATGCCGCCGCCAGGGCCGACGCCGGCGATGCTGTGGAAGTCCGCGATTCGGTCGGCAATCTGCTGGCCGATGGCGACCAGGTGACCCTGATCAAGGATCTGGTGGTCAAGGGCGCCGGCCAGACGCTGAAACGCGGCACGCTGATCAAGTCGATCCGCCTGACCGGCGACGCGCAGGAAATCGACTGCCGCTATGACGGCATCAAGGGGCTGGTGCTGCGCGCGGAATTCGTGCGCAAGCGCTGAGCGCCATCAGAACAGGCTATATTGGCCGCTGCCGCGCAGCGGCCATCGCCCCAGCAGCTCATGATGGGTGCGGCCGACATGGCTGCATAGCAGCACGAAATCCTCCACCCGCCAGTGAAAGCCGCTGATCCGCTGGGTGGCCGGGGTACCGTCGCGATAATAGAGCGTCTGGTGCGGGTTGAAGCTCCAGCCCGGACGGGCGCCCACCCCTGCCCGCTTCATCGCCAACGCCACCTTGCGCTGCAATTCCCGGAGCGGCGGCAGTGCATGCGCCGGCCGCAGCGCGGCCGATCGGCCACCCTCGCTCAACTGATCCAGCGACAGATCGAATGGATCGGCCAGGATGCCGGTGAAGCTGCGGTGCATCGCCTTCACCAGCGCATAGGGATAGTCCGGCCAGTCGCCGGTGATCCCCAGCGTGATATGCTGGTGCGCCGGCAGGATGCGCTGGGCATCGGGCGCCAGCGTCTCGGCGAAATGGTCGATCTGCCGCGTGATGCGGGTCGGCGGCTTCAGCGCCACGATCAGGCGATAGAGCGACGGCGTGCGGGCAAGCATGGCGAACATCCTCCGAATCGGATTTATGTTCACTATATGTTCTCTTCATCCTCCTGACGAATCCGACGCATCCGAATCCGCTCTGTCAGCGTTGAACCGGGCAGAAGAGGAGAGCGACCATGGCCCAGCAGACCATCGCCATTCTGGCAGACAAGATGCAGCAGATCGATTTCGCGATGCTGTCGACCCATACCGAAGACGGCCAGATCGGCGCCCGGCCGATGAGCAACAATCAGGACGTCGCCTATGGCGGCGACAGCTATTATTTCACGACCGAAGACACGCTGATGGTGAAGGATATCGAGCGCGATCCGCGGGTCGGCCTGTCCTTCCATGGCAAGGGCGGCCTGCTGGGGCAGCGCCCCCTGTTTATCGCGGTCGAGGGCCGCGCCGATCTGATCCGCGATCGCAGCGCCTTTGAAGCGCATTGGAATCCGGATCTGGAGCGCTGGTTCGCGCAAGGCGCCGATACGCCCGGCCTGGTGATGATCAAGGTTCATGCCGAACGCGCCCATTATTGGGACGGCGAGGATGAAGGCGAACTGGAGCTGTAGCCGTTACCGCGCGCGCCATCGCCCGTACCGTCCTGGCGCTTGCCTATGCGATTGCGGGCGCCGCGCATCTGATGCGGCCGGTCGGTTTCGTGGCGATCACGCCGCATTGGGTGCCGGAGCCGCAGATCGTCGTCGCGCTGACCGGTATCGCCGAACTGGCCGGTTCCGTCGGGCTGATGTTGCCGGCCACGCGCCGCGCCGCCGCGATAGGCCTCGCTCTCTATGCGCTGTGCGTCTGGCCGGCCAATTTCAACCATGCCCTGCATGACATCCCGCTGGGCGGCGTGCATCTGAACTGGTGGTATCATGGCCCCCGATTGGCGCTGCAGCCGGTAATCATCTGGTGGGCGCTATGGGCCGGCGCGGTGATCGACTGGCCATTCCGCCGACGATAGCGATCAGGCCTTCGCCAGCAGGTCCGCGATCAGGGCGATCTCGTCGGCGCTGTTGTAGATATGGGGGGAGAAGCGGATAGTCGGCTTGCCGTCCGCCTTGGACGGGGCGACCACCACCCTGCCCTGGGTCCACAGATAGTCGCGGATCGCCAGCACATCCTTGCCGGCGAAGGTCGGGGTGATGACCGGGCCGGTCAGGCCCTTGGTGGTCGTGCCGACCAGCTTCACGCCGGGCAGGCGCAGCACCATGTCGCGCATCTGGTCGCCGATCGCGAAGGCGCGGCGCTCTACCTCGGCCTCGCCGATGGCGTCGAGTGCATCGAGCGTCGCATCGATCGCGATCAGCTTGGGATCGTCGCGCTGGCCGAGAATTTCATATTTCTGCGCAGTATCGAGATTCTTCTCGTCGGTCAGCCAATAGCCATGGCTGAGCATGATCGGCTGGAGCTGTGCCTGGCCTTCGCGCCGGACATAGAGGACGCCGCCCTCCAGCGGACCCATCATCCATTTATGGGTGCTGCCCGAATAGGAATCGACGCCGAGCGCCGGCAGGTCGAGCCGCAGCCAGCCGAAGGTCTGGGCACCGTCACCATGCAGCCAGATGCCCTTTGGTCGGGTCAGCGCAGCAATCTGCGCCAGCGGGAAGATCATGCCGGTGACGTTCGACATGTGCGACAGGAAGATGGCGCGGGTGCGCGGCGTAATGGCGGCAGCGAACAGATCGACCACCGCCTGGGCAGACGTCGCATAGACCGGCACCGGCAAAATCTTGAGCACCAGCCCCTCGCGCGCGGCGCGCAGCTTCCATGTCTCCAAGGTCGAGGGATGGTTGTGGTCGGTCAGGATCACCTCGTCCCCGGCCTTGAGCGCCAGGCCGCGGACCGCGACCGTGTTCGCCTCGCTGCTGTTGCGGACCAGCGCGATTTCCTGCGCGCTGACGTTCATCCGCTTGCCCAGCCGCGCGCGCAGGGCATCGGCGGTGGCCGGATATCTGGTGCGATATTGGGGTGAGGGATTGGCCTGGAACGCCTGCGTCTCGCGCTCATGCGCGACGATCGCGCTGCGGAAGGCCGGGCCGATATTGGCGGCGTTGAAATAATGGATGTCGGGCGCCAGCAGCAACTGGTCGCGCGCGCTATTGCCCGATGGGGCCGCGCGCGCCGCCAGCGGCAGCGCCGCCCCCACGACGGCAGCCGCCTGCAACAAGCCCCTGCGCGAAACGTCCTTGCTCCGGTCGGTCATGCGATGCCTCCTGCCCTGTTCACCCGATGGACGAACGAACGCGTCCGAATCCCCTAACCCCGACAAGCGCCTAACCCAGACTGGCGGTTGTCTTTCGGGGGGAGCGGCCTAGTGTGGCGCCCAATCCCTATCCCGAACCGTTGAGAGAGCGATGACCCGGCATATTCCATGGATACTGACTGCGCTGGTGGGCGCGGTGTCGCTGGCGGTCGTCGCGGTCTCGCGCGGCGAAACGGTCAATGCGCTGTGGATCGTAGTCGCATCGGTCAGCTGTTTCCTGGTCGCCTATCGTTACTATGCGCTGTTCATCGCGCGCGAGGTGATGCGGCTCGATCCGGCGCGGCCGACCCCGGCGATCCGCCGCGCCGACGGGCTCGACTATGTCGCGACCGATCGCACCGTGCTGTTCGGCCATCATTTCGCCGCGATCGCCGGCGCGGGGCCGCTGGTCGGGCCGGTGCTGGCGGCGCAGATGGGCTATCTGCCCGGCACCTTGTGGATCATCGCGGGCGTCGTGCTGGCCGGCGCGGTGCAGGACTTCATGGTCCTGTTCATCTCCATGCGCCGCGACGGCAAGTCGCTGGGCGAACTCATCCGCATGGAAATGGGCCAGGTGGCGGGCACCATCGCTTTGTTCGGCGCCTTCATGATCATGGTGATCATCCTCGCCGTGCTGGCGCTGATCGTGGTGAAGGCACTAGCGGAGAGTCCCTGGGGCATGTTCACCGTCGCCGCCACCGTGCCGCTGGCCATGGCGATGGGCGCCTATACCCGCTGGATCCGCCCCGGCCGCATCGGCGAAGTGTCGATCCTGGGCCTGATCGGCCTGCTCGCCGCCATCGTCTATGGCCAGGCGATTGCGCAATCGCCGGTCTGGGGGCCGATCTTCACCTTCACGCCGGTGCAGCTCTGCTGGATATTGATCGGCTATGGCGCGGTAGCATCGGTGCTGCCGGTGTGGCTGCTGCTGGCGCCGCGCGATTATCTGTCGACCTTCCTCAAGATCGGGGCGATTGCGGCGCTGGCGATCGGCATCGTCATCATGGCGCCGCCGCTCAAGATGCACGCTGTCACCCAGTTCGCGGCCGGCGGCGGGCCGGTCTGGTCGGGCGGCCTCTTCCCCTTCCTGTTCATCACCATTGCCTGCGGTGCCGTGTCCGGCTTCCACGCGCTGATCGCCAGCGGCACCACGCCCAAGCTGATCGCGACCGAGAGCGACGCGCCGCTGATCGGCTATGGCGCGATGCTGATGGAGGCATTCGTGGCGATCATGGCGCTGGTCGGCGCATCGATCCTGGACCCCGGCATCTATTTCACGATGAACAGCCCGGCCGCCGTGATCGGCACCGATCCTGCCGCCGTGTCCGCCGCCGTCACCGCCATGGGCTTCCCGATCAGCCCGGACCTGATCGTCCAGACGGCCAAGGATGTCGGCGAACATACGATCATCAGCCGCGCGGGCGGCGCGCCGACGCTGGCCGTGGCGATGGCGGAAATCTTCAGCCATGTGTTCGGCGGGCCGGCGATGAAGGCCTTCTGGTATCATTTCGCCATCCTGTTCGAGGCGCTGTTCATCCTGACTGCGGTCGATGCCGGCACCCGCGCCGGCCGCTTCATGCTGCAGGATCTGATTGCGCTCGCCGTGCCGAGCTTCAAGGACAGCAAGAGCCAGCTGCCCGGCTTCATCGCCACGGGCCTGTGCGTCGCGGCCTGGGGCTTCTTCCTCTATCAGGGCGTGACCGATCCGCTGGGCGGGGTGAACACGCTATGGCCGGTGTTCGGCATCTCCAACCAGATGCTGGCGGCAATCGCGCTGATGCTGGGGACCGCCGTGCTGTTCCGGATGAAGCGCGACCGCTTCGCCTGGGTGACGATGGTGCCGGCCGCCTGGCTGCTGATCTGCACGCTGTCGGCGGGCTTCCTGAAGCTGTTCTCGACCGATGCGAAGGTCGGCTTCCTGGCCCATGCCGCCAAATATAGCGCGGCGCTGGACAAGGGCGAGGTTCTGGCGCCGGCCAAGTCGATGGCGGAAATGCGCCAGATCCTGTTCAACGATTATGTCGATGCCGGGCTGGTGGCGATCTTCCTGGCCGTGGTGCTGTCATTGCTGGTCTTCACCATCCGCACCTGCCTGGCCGCACGCGGTTTCACCACGCCGACCGCGCGCGAGATTCCGGCTCAACTGGTCACGAAGCCATGAGCCAATTTCTCCAGACGCTGCGGCGCATGGCGCATCTGATGGTCGGCCAGCCCGACTATGACGCCTATCTGCGCCATATGCGCGACCATCATCCCGGCCATGCGCCGATGGACCGCACCGCCTTTTTCCGGAACCGGCAGGAGGCGCGCTATGGCGGCAAGAATGGCGGAAAATGCTGCTGATCAGCAGCGTTTGATCAGCGGCGGGCGTTGAAGCCGGCGACCATCCCGGCGGTGATCGACAGGGCGATTTCCGCTGCGCCAATCGCGCCGATGTCGAGCCCCGCCGGCCCGTCGATCCGGGCGAGATCGTCCGTGCCGAAACCCTGCGCCGCGAGCCGTTCGAGCCGCGCGGCATGGCTGCGCCGCGATCCCAGCGCCGCGACATAGCCGGTCGGGGCGGCCAGCGCCGCAATCAGCGCGGGATCGTCGATCTTGATGTCATGGCTCAAGGTCACGACGGCGGTGGATTCGCCGGGATGGCGCGCGGCGATCGCCGCGTCGGGCCAGCGATCGTCCAGCTCGATGCCGGGAAAACGCTCCGCCGTCAGGAAGCGGCCGCGCGGGTCGATCACCACCGGCGTGACGTCGATCGCCTGCGCCAGCGCGGCAAGCGACTGGGCGATCTGCACCGCGCCGACGATCAGCAGCCGGCGAGGCGGATCATAGCGGTTGAGAAACTGCCCCTCGACCGCGCCCTCGCGGGTGATGCCTTCGTCCAGATCGGTCGAGAGCGTGAGCGCCCGGCCGCGCGCGCTTTCCGCCGCGATCCGATCGAAAAGGTCGGGGGCGAAGCCACCCTCCCCCACGGGCTGCACCAGCACGCTGATCTCGCCGCCGCAGGGCAGGCCGACCTCCCACGCATCACCATCAGCCACCCCATAGCGCGCGACATGGCCGGGCCGGCCGGCAATCACCTCGGCCGCGCGCTGCAACACATCGGTCTCGACGCAGCCGCCCGATATGCTGCCCTCCAGCCGGCCATCCTGATGCACGATCATGTGGCTGCCGCGCGGGCGCGGCGCCGATCCCCAGGTCGACACGACCGTCGCCAGCGCCATCGGCGCACCGCGCCACTCGATCGCCTTGCGGATCACCGCGCCATTATCGTTCATGATCCAGCCTTCCCCTGTTTTCCTGGACATAGGAAAGGCACGGCGCCTTTCAAAGACGGACCAGGCTTCTCAGACCAGCCGCCTGCCTGTCCAGACGACCCGGCCGACGATCGCCACCATCGCCGGATCGATATCGGTCCAGTCGGGATAATGGGGATTGTCGCTCAATACGCTGAACCGGCCGCGCAATGGCCCCATCGCCACCCGCTTGACCATCAGCACGCCGTCGAGCCGCAGCACATAGACGCCGTCACGCAGGCGATCGGCATCATCCTCATGATCGACCATGATGTCGTCGCCATCGTTGAGCGTGGGCGCCATCGATTCGCCATCGACCCGGATGATCGACACACGCTGCGGCCGCACGCCCAGATGCCGTAGCCATTGCGCGTCGAACGCCATCACGCCGGCCGTGCGCTCATCCTCATCCAGCGAGCCCGCGCCGGCCGAAGCGCCGAGCGACAGGCGTGGCACGGCAACCACCGCAGGCAGGCCGCGCACGCGCGGGATCGGTGCGCCGGCTGGCAGCGGACTGCCCAGCATCGTTTCCGCCACGCCGAAATAGCGCGCCAGGATGCGGCGATCCGCCTCGTCCAGCTTGCGCGGCGTGCCACGCTTGATGAACTGCTGAATATAGGCGGGATTGCGCCCGATCAGCCGCGACAGATCGGCATAATTTTCCCCGCGTTCGACGATCAGCCGATCGAGGGCAGTCCGGGCGTCCTGCGCTTCATCCATGTTGCATCCATAATGATAGGAATTTTCCTAGACAAGTAGGAAAATGAATATGAGATAGGAAATTGCCTATCGATTCGCAGGGGGCGAATCGGCTCGATAAAGGAGAGGTCCGTCCATGCTGCTGCGCACGATCGAGAAATTCCTGCGAGACTATCAGATCGCGCCGACCCGTTTCGGTCGCGACGCCGTGCGCGATCCGCGCCTGGTCTTCGACCTGCGCATGGGGCGCGATCCGGGCGATCGAGTAAAGAGACGCGTAGAACATTTCATGAACGAATATCGCAGGAGCGTGAGCCAATGACAAGCGCCGACATGCTGCGCACGAGCGCGAATCTGGTCCGTAATCGAGCAGAAGAACGGCGCGAGGCCGATCCGCTGGCCCAGTTGCTGGTCCAGTTGATCGCCCGGATCGGCGAGCCGGCGACGGTCGAGCGTGCTGTCAGTCGTCCCTGGGCCAGCGCCCTGTTCGAGGGGCGTCGCCATGCCATCCTGTTGCGGGTGGCGGGCGGCAGCCTGCGCGCGCGCCGGGAGGCACTGGCCAACGAATTGCAGGAAGCGGAATGGACTTTGCCGGGCCATTTCGTCGCCGACATCGTGATCGACGACCTGCGCGGCGATGCGGAGGGCGAATGGATCGAGCTGTCCGCCCTCACCATCCGCGACTGGTAGCCTGGTCGTTTAGCGCGGGCGCCCGGTCATGGTGCGCAGCGTGCCGAGTGCGGCACGCAGCGCATCCTCGACATCCTCCGATACCGCCTCGCGCACCGGCACCGCCGAGGCGATCGGCATGTCGGCGATGACGCGCGGCGCGGTCGCCGGTCGGCCACGCTGGACCAGCGCCCGCTCCAGCCGCTCGGTCAGTTCGGTAATCGACAGGCTGTCGATGCTGCGCGCGCTCGGGACGGGCGATGCCTCCGCCCTCAGAACGAAAGGTGCGGGTTCGGGCGCAGGATCGAACGCCTGGATCGGTTCTTCGATCACCGGTTCCGGGACGAAGGCAGGGGCCTGCTCGACGACCGGCTCTTCGTCAAAGGCGGCACATTCCGCCACTGCCTCTTCTTCCCAAGGCTCGAATATAGCGTCTTCCGGCGGCGCGAACGGCGCGCGGCCGAGCGGGATCGGATTGGTCGACAGGGCCGGCATGGCGTCGAACGGACGCGAGAAGGCGGGCGCGGGCGCGATCGCCATATCCTCGACCGGCGCCTCTTCATGCGGGGTCGGCATGGCAAAGGCGGCCGGCGTCTCCATGCGCACCACCGTCGCCGCCACCGGCTCCACCGGATCGCTATCGACCACCAGACGACGACGCCCCGATTCCGGGCGCGCGAAGATATCGGCGCCGCCAAAATCGCGGCTGGCAAAGATCGGAGGACGGGGCGGCGCATCAGGATGTGCGTCGGCGCGGCGCTGCGCGGGTGCAGCCTCTTCGGCAGCGGGCACATTGCGTCCGCGGGCAAGCGCGGTCAGCTTGGCAAATGCGAAACCCATTTTTCTTGCTCCTTGGGCGTCTGGATGACGCCTTCCGCTTATTCTCAAGCGCCTGTGCGGCGCATCCGATCCATTTCGCCGCACCGCGGCCACAATTCCTACACTCATCAGCGCGGCAAAACCGGCCAGCAGCAATCTTGCCTTCATGCCCAGCGGCGGACCGGCCGCCGGGATCGTCTCGCTCAGACCGCTCGACGCGACCAGCATTTCCATCCAGCCGACCGGCAGGGTCAGCACCACCAGGGCACCGCAGCCTGCCGCGGCCAATGCCATGATGGCCAGTCTCCGCATGGACGGTGTGAACTTCGGCATCGCCGCCGTTCCTCAGGCCGCCTTTGCGGTCGAGTCGCGTCCCAGAAGTCGCTGGTAAACAGGCTCATAACGCAAAATGTTTGACGACCAGTTACGCTCCCTCTCGACGAAATCGCGCGCCACGATGCGGCGTTCATCCCAGAAGCCGCGATCCGCGAACATGCCTGCCAGCGCCTGCGCGATCGCGGCCGGGTCGTCCGGCGCGAACAGGGTGCCGGTCACGCCATCCTCGATCAGTTCGCGATGGCCGCCGACGCTCGACGCAGCAACGAGTCGGCCCTGCGCCATCGCCTCCAGCGGCTTCAATGGCGTCACCAGATCGGTAAGGCGCATCGCCTTGCGCGGATAGGCGAGGACATCGACCTGGGCATAATAATGTTCGACCTGGTCGTGTGGCACCCGGCCGACAAAGACGATATGGTCGGTGAAGGGCGAGGCCAGCGCCTGATCGCGCAGCGCCTGTTCCATCGGCCCGCCGCCGACCAGCAGCAGCTTCGCCCTGGGCCGCGCCCGCACGAGTCGCGGCATGGCGGCAATCAGATCGTCCAGCCCTTCATAATCATAGAAGCTGCCGATGAAGCCGACGACATCCGCCCCTTCGAGCCCCAGCTTCGCGGTCAGAGCCGGATCACGCGGCACCGGCGCGCCGAACTGATCAAGATCGACGCCATTGGGCGAGACGGTGATCTTGGCCGAGTCGATTCCGCGCGCAACCAGATCGGACCGCAGCCCTTCGCAGATGACGGCAACCGCATCGGCGGCACGGACCGCATGGGTTTCAAGCTGGCGGGTCAGCCAGTAGCGCGGGCTGCCTTCGGTCCCGGTGCCGTTGCCGACCGCCGCATCCTCCCAGAAGGCACGAATCTCGTAGATCAGCGGAATCCCGTGCCGGCGCGCGACTCGCTGCGCGGCCATGGCGTTGAGCACCGGCGAATGGGCATGGATGATGTCCGGCCGCCACTGGCGCACCAGCGACTCGATCGCATCGGCATGGGCGGAAATGTCGCGCCATTCGCGCAGCAGCGCATTGCCGCCGGCCGCTTCGCCCGGCGTGCGGTGGAAATGCAGGCCGTCGACCAGTTCCTCCTGCGGTCCCGCAGAGACATGGCGCCGGCCGGTCAGCCCGCGCACGTCCCAGCCCTTTGCCAGTTGCGCGCGCAGGATCGCCCGCGTGCGGAACGTATAGCCGCTGTGCATCGGCAGGCTGTGATCGAGAACGTGAAGGATACGAGTCATAGCGGTAACTTTTTGCCGAAAAAGGTTTAACGCCCCGTCAACTCTGTCACGCTAGGGATTTTACGGGGCAAGAGTCCAGAACCGGCAGATCAAAACACGCAATGATTGATACCCTATCCCTGCTGATCAGCCATGGCGTCATCCTGCTGGCCGCCTGGCGGCTGCTGTCGCGCCCGGACCTGGATCGCGACATCGACACCCCGCCGGCATCGCCGGACGGAGACGCCGCCGATGCGTGACCTGTTCTTCATCGCCTTCCTGGGCGCCTTCTTCCTGATGGGATTCAAGCGGCCGTTCCTTCTGGTCATCATCTACGCCTATATCGACATCGTTTCGCCCCAGCGGCTCTGCTATTATCTGCTCAATTCGATCCCGATCTCGCTGATCGCCTTCGTCTGTGCGGTCGGTGCCTGGATAGTGGTCGACGACAAGAAGGATTGCCGTTTTTCCGCGCGGCAGGTGCTGCTGCTCGTCCTGCTGGCCTGGTGCGGTTATACGACCGCCACCGCCGATTTCCCGATCAACGCCGCGACCAAATGGGCCTGGGTGTGGAAGGCGATCGTCTTTGCCGTGTTCCTGCCGCTGGTGCTGCGCACGCGGCTGCGGATCGAGGCGCTGGCGCTGTTCATGGTGCTGTGCGCGAGCACGATCATCATCAATGGCGGCATGAAGACCGCGCTGTCGGGCGGCGGCTATGGCGTGCTCAATCTGATGGTCGACAATAATAGCGGCCTGTATGAGGGTAGCATCATTTCCTGCGTGGCGATCGCGCTGATCCCGATCATCCTGTGGCTCACTCAGCATGGCACCATCTTTCCGCCCGACTGGAAGGTGAAGGCCTTTGCCTATGCCTTGTGCCTGGCCTGCATGCTGATGCCGGTCGGCACGGAGGCACGCACGGGCCTGGTCTGCCTGGTGATCCTGGCCGGCATGATGCTGATGCGGTCGAAGCGCAAGTTCGTCTATGGCCCGCTGCTGGCCTTTGCCGCGCTGGCCGCCATCCCCTTCCTGCCCGCCAGCTTCACCAAGCGGATGCAGACAATCGAAAATCATCAGGGCGACGAAAGCGCGTCCACCCGCGTCGCGGTGTGGATGTGGACGCTCGACTATGTGAAGACCCATCCGGGCGGCGGCGGCTTCGACAATTATCTCCAGAACAGCTTCACCTATTTCGCCCAGAGCGAGGTCGGCGATGGCGACGAGAAGCGGATCGAGCGCCGCCTGGTCACCGACAAGGGCCGTGCCTATCACAGTGCCTATTTCGAGATGCTGGGCGAGCAGGGCTATTTCGGCTTCTTCCTGTGGGCGCTGCTGCACCTGAGTTGCTTCATCCGCACCGAATCGATCCGGCGCATGTATCGCAAGCGCGACGGACCGGATGAGGCCTGGATCGCGCCCTTCGCCGTGGCGCTGCAGCAGGGCCATGTCGTCTACATGATCGGGTCGCTGTTCGTGGGCATCGCCTATCAGCCTTTCATCTTCATGATGCTCTCGCTCCAGATCGGCCTCGACACTTATTTGACCCGCAAGCGCAAGGACGCCGGACGCGTGCCGTTCTTCGAACAGCCTGGCGCACAGGCGGGAGTGACGGCATGACCATGGAATTGCGGATTTTGGGCTGGCTTCAGGGACTGATGCTGGGATTGATCCTGGCTGCCCCGCTGCTGTCCCCCGCCTATATGCCATGGGGCGTGCAGATGCTGTTTGCCCTGTCCGCCTTCCAGTTGCGGCAGGCCGACCGGCGCTGGGCATTGCGGCCGGGCATGACCGGCTGGATCAGCCATATCCGCATGGCGCCGTCGCGGATGCTGCCCTGGGCGGCGAGTGCCGTCGTCGCCTTCATCGCGGACGGTGCGGGCGCGGCGGCCCCCGGCGCGATCCTGCTGGCGGCGCTGACCTGCGAATTGCTGCTCTATCCGCTGCTCACCCGCCTGATCGGCGGCTGGCAGTGGCGCCGTGCCGCGCTGGCGATGATCGGGCTGATTGCCGCCTGCGCCATCGTGCCGGCCGGCGCGATGCAGAATATCGCCATGTTCGCGCTGGGCGTCACGGGCTGCCTGTTCTGGCTGCGCGGCCCCGACGGCGACCTGCGGGCGACGCTCGCGGCCTTTGGCGGCGGGTTCTCGGCGATCATCCTCGCCTTTGCCATGCCCGCCACCATGATGCTGGCCTTCCCGCTGGCGGTCATCAGCCTGATCGTCGGCTGCGCCCAGGCGACGACGGTGCGCCGCCAATTGCTGCCCTGGACCGGCCATTATGGCGCGGGCACCGGCTGGCTGCAGCGGCTGCGATCGCGCCCGTCCTGACAGCGCCGGGCAGGCTGCACGCGGAACGAAGCCGATCATCACGGGTTGGACCGGGAGAAAGAAGGTCGCCCGGTTCCCATGTCGTCCCCCGCCATCATCCATAGCCATGACGGCATGCCCGGCATCAGCCGGCGCGCGCTGAAGCAGGGATGGGCCTATCGCGCGGCGGACGGCAGCCGCATCACCGACCGGGACGAGATCGACCGGCTGAACGCGATCGCCATGCCGCCCGCCTATCGCGACTGCTGGTTCTGCCCTTCGCCCCACGGCCATATCCAGGCGACCGGCTATGACGAGCGGGGGCGCAAGCAATATCGCTATCACCCCGATTTCCGGGCCGCGCGCGAGGCGGAGAAATATGCCGGCTGCCCCGCCTTCGGCCGCGCCCTGCCGCAGCTGCGGGCGCAGATGGAGGAGGATCTGTCGCGGCGCGGCCTGCGCAAGGCGCGGACGACCGCGGCGGTGGTGCGGCTGCTGGACCTCGCCAAGCTACGGGTCGGCAACGAACATTATGCCACCACCAACAAGAGCTTCGGCGCGACCACGCTGCGGCGGCGGCATGTCGACCTGAATGGCCGCAGCCTCACCCTGCGCTACCGCGCCAAGTCCGGCAAGGAACAGCAATTGAGCATCACCGACAGCCGCCTGCTGCGATTCGTGCGGGCGGTGCAGGATCTGCCGGGCCAGCATCTGTTCCAATATCTGGACGAGGATGGCGAGGCGCATCCGATCAGTTCGAGCGACGTCAACGCCTATATCGCGCAGGCCATGGGCGGCGACTTCACCGCCAAGCATTTCCGCACCTGGGGCGCATCGACCATCGCCTTCGAGACGCTGGCGGCGGGCCATGTCTCGCTCAAGGAGATGATCGAGCCGGTCGCGGCGGCGCTGGGCAACACGCCGGCGATCAGCCGCAAATCCTATATCCACCCCGCCCTGATCGACCTGTGCAAGGACGGACAGGATGAATGGCGGCAGGGGCTTCGCCTGCCGCGCCGGACGCGCTATCTGTCGCGTCACGAACGCGGGCTGATCGCGTTCCTCGACGATCTGGCCAACGCGCCCCCGCTGGCAGCGGCAGCCTGATCGAGCCCACGGACCATCAATCAAGGATCAGCATGGCCAACAAGAACGACCCCGGCATCGACATCAGTGTGCGTGCGCCCAACCTCACGGAAATGTGGCATTCGACCATCGCCTGGTTCCAGCTTCATTATATCCAGATCCTGATCGCCATCGGCGCGGCCACGATCATCTATCTGGCGCTCGCGACGCTGCGCCGGATCGGCACCAAGCATCGTGGCCGGCGTGGCGACCCGCTGGGCCTTGGCAATGTGCTGAGCCGCGCGGCGGCGCGCACGACGCAATATTTCATGATCATGGTCGCGGCCCGGCTGGTCGTGGTGTTCGCCGACGCGCCCACGTCGCTGGACAAGACCGTCACCTTCTTCTTCACCATCGCCGTGGTGGTGCAGGCCGCGATCTGGGCACGGGAGATCATCCTGGGCCTGATCGAGCGCAAGACGCTGGCCGAGGATGGCCAGGGCGAGACGTTGGCCAATGCCATGGGCCTGATCCGCATCCTGGTGACATTTGCCCTGTTCGCGATCGCCGCGATCGTCGTGCTCGACAATCTGGGCGTCAACGTGACCGGCCTGGTCGCGGGTCTGGGTATCGGCGGCATCGCGATCGGCCTTGCCGCGCAGGGCATCTTCTCCGATCTGTTCGCGGCGCTGTCGATCATCTTCGACAAGCCGTTCCGCCAGGGCGAGATCATCACCTATGACCAGACCACGGCGCGGGTCGAGAAGATCGGCCTGAAATCCACCCGGCTGCGGGCGATGAGCGGCGAGAAGAAGGTGATTTCCAACGCGAACCTGCTGCAGAAGGAAATCACCAGCCTGCAGACGCTGATCCAGCGCCGCGTCACCTATGCCATCGGCATCATCTACCAGACGTCGGAGGAACAGGCCGAGGCGATCCCCACCATATTGAAGGAGATCGTCGAGGCGGAAGGCATGATCTTCGTCAATGCCGGGATCATAGCCTTTGGTGCCAGCAGCCTGGACTATCAGCTCAATTTCGATGTGCCCGATCCCGACCATCATGACTATTTCCAGATGCGCCATCGCATCGGCCTGGCCATCTGGAAGCGGTTCAATGCCGAGGGCATCGAGTTCGCCTATCCGACGCAGACCAGCTTCACCGCAGCCCCCGACGGCAAGGCGATCATGCCCTATGCCGAGGTGCAGCCGGTGCGCCGCGTCGACGGATAGAACGAAACACCTCGCTTCACCGCAGGACGGATTCGGCTGGTCCCCTTTCCGCTTGCCGGCGGGGACCAGCCGCGCCCTTACCCATCCATCACCAATGACTGATATGGATTTGCCATGAAAATGAACCGGATGGCGGCCCTTGGCCTGCTGATCGCTGCCCCCCTTATGGCGCCTGCAGCCCATGCCGAGGGACTGGGCGCCGAAGTCAATTATGGCCGCGCCGACGGCCATTGGGGCACCGAGATCGGCGCCGGCTATGCGCTCGACATGGCGGGCTTCAGCCTGACGCCGGGCGGCGGCGTCTATCTGCGCGATGGCGATACCAAGCTCTATGGCCGGGTCGAGGCGGCCTATACGATCCCGATGTCGGTCTCGATCGGTGCGGGCGTGCGCTTCAGCGGCGACAATACCCGCCCCTATGCGACGCTGGCGATGCCGCTGATCCCCAAGCTGCGCGCCAAGGCCAATGTCGGCCCGAAATATTATAGCGTCGGCCTGACGCTGGGTTACTGAGCCGAGACAATCTGTCGCGATCGGCGGGCCTGGCAGGGTCACGCCGACGCGACAGCCCCGAAGTTCACAGTGTCGTCGAGCAAAATGGGCCGTTTGCACCGGATATGCACCACCCACGCCCCTGTCACGCGACGCCGGCGCGACACCTGGGTCACAGTTGCCTGTCGATCGGGTCACGACCAGGCGACGATGACGCGCCATCGAGGCGACACTTGGGTCACGCCTCCCATGGGCGACGGGCGATGACGCGGATTGCATCGCCGAGGATAGACCAGAGAATGGCCGAGTAGGAAAGCGGTGGCCGGTTGGGGGCCTGCTTCAGGCGGCCTGCCCCCTCCATCATCCTGCGGATGGCCCCTCCCCGCACGCGGGGAGGAATGGTTTCAGCCCTGGCCCCAGAGGGTGCCGGGGTGGAGCAGGCCATCGCGCAGCGGCAGGGCACCGTCGCGATCCTTCGCCAGCAACAGCGCGCCGTCGAGATCGATCCAGTCGGCACCCTGTGCCACCAAGGCGGCAGGCGCGATGCCGAGCGAGGTGCCGAGCATGCAGCCGACCATGATGCGAAAGCCGCGCGCGCGTGCTGCCTGCGCCAATGCCAGCGCTTCAGTCAGACCACCGGCCTTGTCGAGCTTGATATTCACCGCGTCGAAATCGCCCAGCCGGTCGAGATCGGCGCGGGTGTGGCAGCTTTCGTCGGCGCAGAGCGGCAACGGCGCGCGCAGACTGGCCAGCCTGTCCTCCCGCCCGTGCAGGATCGGCTGTTCCACCATTTCCACGCCCAGTTCGGCGAGCGCCGCCGCCTCCGCCACGATGTCGCGGTCATGCCAGCTTTCATTGGCGTCGACGATCAGCCGGACGCCGGGCGCACCGGCGCGCACGGCGGCAATACGGGCATGATCGCCCTCCCCCGTCAGCTTGCATTTGAGCAGGCCAAAGCCGCGCGCGACGGCAGCGCGGGCATCGGCCTCCATCCGCTCCGGCTCGCCCAGGCTGATGGTGAAGGCGGTGGGCAACGGCGTCGGTGCGGCAAGGCCGGCCAGTTGCCAGACCGGGACGCCGGCCCGTTTCGCCTCCAGATCCCACAGCGCGCAGTCGAGCGCGTTGCGCGCGGCGCCGCGCGGCATCGCCTGCAACAGCGCTTCGCGATCGAGCGGCCCGGCATAGGCGTTGATCGCCGCCGCACAGCCCTGTGCGGTCTCCCCCTCATAATAGATGGCCGTGCCCTCGCCCCGCCCGACATGATCGCCGTCGCCCACGGTGCAGACGACGACATCCACCTCCGTCTTGGCGCCGCGGCTGATGATGAAGGCGCCCGCCACCGGCCAGCGTTCGACCGTCGCGGAAATTATACGGGTCATCGGCGTTTCCTGCGTCATGATTTGACCAATTGGATGGGCGTCATATGCGTGAAACAGGACTGCTGGCATAGTCCCCGCCTTTGCGACAGGAGCGTATTTCCCCGTGACTTCCCGTGAATTGACCGGCTTCCTCTCGCTGCATGAATCCGCCCCCGTGACCGATGACCTGTCCCGCCGCACCTCCGACATGGCATGGCGCCTGGCCTTTGGCGCGATCGGCTGGCCCTGGCTGCTGGCCAGCCTGTCGGGCGGGCGCAAGGCGGACAAGCGCGCGCTGCTGGACGAACTCAAACTGCCCCATGATGCGCTGCCCCATCTGGGAAGCTGGAAGGCCGATGTCGGCTTCCTGCGCCATATCGTGCGCGAGATTGCGCGGCTGCGGCCGGCGCATGTCGTCGAACTGGGCGCGGGCGCATCCTCGCTGATCGCGGCGCGGGCGCTGCAATTGCATGGTGGCGGACAGCTGCACAGTTTCGACCAGCATGGCGGCTTTGTCGACGCGACCCGGCAATGGCTGGCCGACCATGCGCTGGACGTGGATATCCGCCATGCGCCGCTGACGCACGAAAGCGCCGACTGGCCGGGCCGCTGGTATGCGATCGACCGGCTGCCCGAGCAGATCGACCTGATCATCATCGATGGCCCGCCCTGGAGCGTGCATCCGCTGGTGCGGGGCGCGGCCGACAGCCTGTTCGCGCGCCTATCCCCCCATGGCGTGGTGCTGCTGGACGATGCCGCGCGGCCGGGCGAACGGCTGGTCGCGCGCCGCTGGCGCAAGCGCTGGCCGCATATCGATTTCCGCCTGATGCATGACGGCACCAAGGGGACGCTGGTCGGCCGGCGCCGCGACATGTCGCAACCGGTGGCCAATGACAATGAGGCCGGGCGCGGCTGGCGCCATGTCGGCCGGGCGGCGGCGATCGCCGCGCTGCTGGCGACGGGGTGGATCGGCCGGGGCGCGCTGGGCGAATTTCCCCAGGCGGCACAGGCCAGCACCTTCCTGGACGAGGCCGCCGCATCGCGCCGCGCCGGCCTGCTGCGCCAGCAGATGGCGTCGCAGGTCGAGAGCGCCAAGCTGGACGATGCCGAAATCCGGCGGTCGACCGGTATCGTGCTGCCGCGCCTGCCGGCCAATTGGCAGGTGCGGGACGTGCAACTGTTCCCGACCGCCGACAGCCCGGCGATCGCGATCGCGCTGACCACCGAAAAGGGCGAGCAATTGTCGCTGTTCGCCGACCGGGCGGAAACGCCGGCGGAAGGGCAGCCGCTGATCGCGGAACGGCGCGACGGCACGGTCGCCTATTGGGAGGCCGGCGACATGGCCTATGCGCTGACCGGCAAGGCGGATACGCCGCGCCTGATGGCGCTGGCCGAACGGATCGCACCGGCGGCCTGAGCGGCGGGATCACGCCCGCCCATTGAGGCGGGCGCGCCGCGCTGCTAACGCCCCGACATGGAGGATGCCACCGCACCCGCGCCGCGCCGCGCCGATCGCCCTGCCCTGTCGAGTCTGGCCATGCTGTGGCGCTTTGCGACGCGCTATCCGGCGCGGATCGCCGGGGCGCTGACCGCGCTGATCGTCTCTTCGGCCGCGACGCTGGCGATCCCAAGTGGCTTTCGCCTGGTGATCGACAAGGGCTTTACCGGCGGGGGCGATATCAGCCGCTGGTTCGAATATCTGTTCCTGCTGGTGGTGATCCTGGCGCTGGCAAGCGCGCTGCGCTTCTATTTCGTGTCCTGGCTGGGCGAACGGGTGGTCGCCGACATTCGCAGCGCGACCCAGGCCAATCTGCTGCGCCAGGCGCCGGCCTTCTTCGAGGAGAACCGGCCGTCGGAGATCGCATCGCGCATGACGGCGGACACCGCGATCATCGACCAGGTGGTGGGATCGACCGTGTCGGTCGCGCTGCGCAACCTGGTCACCGGCATTGGCGGCCTCATCTATCTGTTCATATTGGCGCCCAAGCTGGCGGGGCTGCTGATCCTGGGCATACCGGTGATCGTGCTGACGTTAGTGACGCTGGGCCGGCGAGTGCGCAAATTGTCGCGCGCCAGCCAGGATCGGCTGGCCGAGGTCGGCAGCGTCACCACCGAAGTGCTGGGCGCGATGAAGATCGTCCAGGGCTTTGGCCAGGAAGGACGCGAGGCGGCCCGGTTCGACGCGACCGTCGCGAGCGGCTTTGCCACCGCCCGGCAGCGCATATTGCTCCGCGCGGTGATGACCGCGATCGCCTTTGCGCTGGTGTTCGGGTCGATCACCGGGGTGCTGTGGCTGGGCGCGATCGACGTCGCGGCCGGGCGGCTGTCGGGTGGCAGCATCGCCGCCTTCGTGCTGACCGGCGGGCTGGTGGCCGGCGCGTTCGGATCCTTGTCGGAAAGCTGGGGCGACCTGTTGCGCGGCGCCGGGGCGGCGAGCCGGCTTGACGAGCTGATGGTGGCCGAGCCGGCGATCGCCGCGCCAGCGGCGCCGGTCGCGATCCCCACGCTGCCGCAAGGCGCGCGGCTGCGCTTCGACAATGTCCATTTCCATTATCCCACCCGCCCCGACCAGGCAGCGCTGAACGGCGTCACGATCGACATTGCGCCGGGCGAGACGGTGGCTGTCGTCGGCCCTTCGGGGGCGGGCAAGTCAACGCTGATCCAACTGGCGCTGCGCTTCTATGATCCCGACCAGGGCGAAGTGCGGCTGAACGATGTGCCACTGCCGGCCGCCGATCCAGCCGCGCTGCGCGCCACGATGGCGATGGTGCCGCAGGACAGCGTGATCTTCGCCGCCTCCGCCCGCGACAATCTGCGCTACGGCAAATGGGATGCGAGCGACGAGGAAATATGGGCAGCGGCGCGGGCGGCCAATGCCGAAGCCTTTCTGCGCGCGCTGCCCCAGGGGCTGGACAGCCATCTGGGCGAAGGCGGCGCACGGCTGTCAGGCGGACAGCGCCAGCGTGTGTCGATCGCCCGCGCGCTGCTGCGCGATGCGCCGATCCTGCTGCTGGACGAGGCGACGTCGGCGCTCGACGCGGAATCCGAGCAGCTGGTCAAGGATGCGCTCGACCGGCTGATGCAGGGGCGCACGACGATCGTCATCGCCCATCGGCTGGCGACCGTGCGGGCCGCCGACCGGATCATCGTGCTGGATCGGGGACGGATCGTGGAACAGGGCGACCATGCGACGCTGGTGGCGCTGGGCGGCCTTTATGCGCGACTGGCCAGTCTGCAATTCCAGGACCAGCTGAACGGCTGAACCGCCGTCCCGCCGGACGCGCGGTCAGCGACCCGCGAGGCAGCGCTGGACGATATAATCGAAGATGGCGGGATGGAGCGGGCGCTCGAAGGTGCAGCCCGATTCATGCGCGCGCACCCATTGGACGCGGGCGCGGCGCCCCTCGAAACCCGGCAGCATGATCCACAATTCGCTGCCGACGGTGAGCTTCATGAAACTGTGCAGGCGAAAGCCGGTAAGCGACATGTCGGCGATATTGCTGGTGAACCAGGTTTCACCCGTACGCCGCACCTTGACGCTGATCACAACGTCGCGCCGTTCGGCAAGCCGGCCCCTGCGTTCCAATTCGGTCAGTCGTTCAGCGCCCATGGTCCACATCCACCCATTCCCCTTCAGCATCGCGCAGGAAGGTAAGGGAAATGTTAAGCGGGAGACGGACGGGCACAAAAAAGGGGCTGCCGAAGCAGCCCCTGGTCTGTGGTCCGATTGATCGTCCGACGGGTCGGAGACGGGAAGTCTGAGACCGACGGGCCCCGGACGATCAGGGATCAGAACGAGCTATACTGCTCGTTGCCGACGAAACCCAGCTTGGTCACGCCCGCGCGCTTGATCTCCGCCAGCACCTCGTCAACGACGACGTAGCGGGTCTGCGCGTTCGGCTGGAACTGCAGTTCCGGCTCGACGGGCAGACGCAGCGACTGCTGCAGATACTGACGCAGGGTCAGCAGGTCGATCGGCGCGCCGTTCCAGCTGATCACACCGCCGGCATCGATCGCGACCTTGTTCTTGACAGGGTCGACCACATTGTCGCTCGGAGGCGCGCTCTGCGGCAGATCGATCTTAACCGCGTGGGTCTGGATCGGAATGGTGATGATGAACATGATGAGGAGAACGAGCATGACGTCGATCAACGGCGTCGTGTTCATTTCCACCATCGGCTCACCATCATCGGAGCCCATGCTCATGGCCATAACGAATTCTCCTTATGCGGCCGATCAGAGGCGGGTCGTCGTCGAACCGGGTTCCGGTTCGGAGATGAAGCCCACCTTCGGGAAACCGGCGCGCTGCATCGTGTAGATGGTGCCGCCGATGCAACGATAGGGGGTATTGATGTCGCCGCGGATATGCACTTCGGGCAGATCCTCGGGCGTCAGATTTTCAACACCACCAGCCTTCTTGATGTCCGCTTCCAGCTTGGCGACGGCGCGATCGAGCAGTTCGTCGGAGCTGACCTTGGTCAGGTTCCAGTAAACCGCACAGCTGCCGTCGGGCGCCGAGGTGACCGACAAGGAAACATTTTCGGGTTTCGTCGTGGTCGGCTCGAACGCCACCTTGGGAAGTTGCAGATCGACCGTCTGGACGACGACCGGGACCGCGATGAGAAAGATGATGAGCAACACCAGCATGACGTCGACGAGCGGCGTCGTGTTGATGTCGGACATCGGCTTGTCGTCACCGCCGTCGGAGCCAACACTCATTGCCATTGATACAATCCTAACCTTGGTGTCGTAGGTGCCCCGTTAACCGGGGCCCCTGTCCGGCAGGGGCCGGGTGGTCGCAGCCGCCACCCGGCGCCCGAACCGGCGTCTTAAGGCGATTAGGCCTTGGTCGGCGCAGCAGCCGGCTTGGCAGCAGCAGCGGCCGGAGCGGCAGCAACGGTCGGCTTCACGGCGCCGTCCGAAACCAGGTAGGCCAGCAGGTCGACGGTGAAGCCGTTCAGCTGTTCCGAGATCGCCTTGTTGCGGCGCTGCAGGAAGTTGTAGGCCAGAACGGCGGGAACGGCCACGGCCAGACCCAGCGCGGTCATGATCAGAGCTTCACCGACCGGGCCGGCAACGGCGTCGATCGAGGCCTGACCGGCAGCACCGATCTTGATCAGAGCGCGGTAGATGCCGATAACGGTACCGAACAGACCGATGAACGGCGAGGTCGAACCGACGGTGGCGAGGAACGCCAGGCCGCCACCGAGCGACGAGTTGATCGCGGCTTCCGAGCGAGCCAGCGAGCCGTGCAGCCAGTCATGTGCTTCGACCGGATCCTTCAGCTTGCCATGCTCTTCCTGAGCCTTGATGCCGTCATCGACGATCTGCTTGTAGGCCGAGTTCTTTTCGAGCTTGGCCGAAGCTTCCTTCAGCGAAGCGGCGCGCCAGAAGGTCGCACGGATCTTCTTGCCCTGGCTGATCACCTTCTGCTGTTCGATCAGCTTGGTGAACAGGATGTAGAAAGTGCCGACCGACATGGCGCACAGGATGATGAAGACGGTCCAGGCAATGGTGCCGCCCTGCTCCAGGGCTTCCATCAGGCCGTACGGGTTTTCCGGCTTGGGCGCCGCGGCTGCGAGATACATCAACATGTTCAAGACTTCCCTCTCAAAAGGATCGTGAAAGGGGAGAGCGGCGCCGGGCGCCTGCCCTCCCGTTTAAATTACTGCGGGATCCGCCACTGAATGCGGTTCGCGTAGGTCGACGGGATCTTGTTACCCTGGTCATCTTCCGCGGGGCTAAAGCGCGCGCGGCGGGAAACCAGCTTACAAGTTGCGTCGTCCAGTTCAGGCGAGCCACTCGACTGCGTAACGGTGCAGCTCGTGACACGGCCATCGGCGCCCACTTCAAGACGGAAACCAGTGGTCCCCTGCTTTTCTTCACGCAGAGCGCGCGAAGGATAGTCTTCCGTGGTTGCCCAGGAACCCGGATTGCCACGCGGCGACACGCCCTTTGCAGCCTGCTTTGCAGCGGGCGGCGGCGGCGGGGCCGGCGGCGGTGCGGGCACCGGAACCTCATTGAACACCGGCGGCGGCGTCCGAACCGTCTGGATCGGCGGCGCTGGGGCCGGGGTCTGGACGATCGGCGGCGGCGCGACGACCGGCGGAGGCTCAATCGGCTTGTCCGGCGGCGGCGGCGGCGGCTCCTCGTCAGGTGGCGGGGGCTCCTCCTTCACGTCGATCACGTTCAGCTGTTCCGCCGCCTTTTTGACATATTTCATGCCAAGACCGGTGACGAAGGCATAGCCGAGAACAGCGTGAATCAGGGCGACGATGACGATCGATATCGTGCGACTCGATCCTTGCGAGTGGTCAGCATAGGCCATTCGGCAACGACACTCCTTAACTCATCTTACCAGTGGGTTGTACAAATCAGCCAAAAACGGGCCGAGCTGCCCGGGGGTATCCCCGACCACCTTTGGCCCTTATCCGTCCATTTGCTACCGTGCGAACTCCTATCGCGGCGCATCGTGGCACGCAAACGCTTTATCGAACTACCGGCTTGCGTTTACCATTACACACCGGAATGACTTGCCTGTGACATCCCTGCCACGGGCTGATAGCATAGGACGAAGATGCAGAAGAAATCCACCACGGCCATGAAGACGCTCGCCTCGTTGTGCCTCATTTCGGCCTCATATACCGCCGTTTTCCCGGCATTTTCTCAGACAAATTCGATGACAGCGCAATCATCGACGGTTGCCGCCGGATTGACCTATGCCGACATTGCCGACCTTTCCGATGCGGCACCGCTGGTTGCCAACGTGCGCATTAGCAACATCGTCCCATTGAAGCCCGAACAGGCTCCGGACGTCCCGGCAGGCTATCGCAGGGTCTATGTCGAGGCCGAAGTGACCGCACTGATTCGCGGCGAAGGGGGCATAAGCCCGACCGTCGGCTATCTTTATGACGCCCGCCTCGATTCGAAGGGCAAGATGCCCAAGCTGAAAAAGGCGCAGGTGCTGCTGTTTGCCCGTCCGGGCGGGCGGCCGGGCCAGATTCAACTGATTGCGCGCGATGCGCAGATCGCCGCCACCCCTGCTGAAGTAGAACGGGTGAAGACCGTTCTGTCGGCACTGGTTGCGCCGGACGCACCGCCGCGAATCATTGGCCTGGGCGACGCTTTCCATGTGGCAGGCACGATCGCCGGCGAGGGCGAGACGCAGATTTTCCTGCGCACCGAAAATGGCGACCCGGTATCGCTGTCGATCATCCGCCGCCCCGGACAACAGCCCAGCTGGGCCGTGGCGCTGGGCGAAATCGTCGACGAAGCCGCCCGCGCCCCTGCCCCCGGCAGCCTGCTCTGGTATCGGTTGAGCTGCAGCCTGCCGGCCACTCTTCCGGCCCGGTCGGTCCGCACCCTGGCAGTGCAGGACGCCGAAGCCGCCCGCGCCGATCACCAGTTCGTCTTGAACGCACTCGGTCGCTGCGCACGCAATCGAAAGCCGAGCTGACCCCCTACGCACTTATCTTTCAATCGGGCGCCGCTGTGCTTTTCCTTGGACAGCGGCGCTCGGGACGCTATCAGCGCGGCTCTTACAGTGCGAAGGACCAGGAAACGCCATGACCAATCTCCACCGCCATGCCCCGCTGCGCGTCGCGCTCGTTGGCCTCGGAACGGTGGGTGGCGGCGTCATTCGCCTGCTCAACACCAATGGCGACCTGATTGCCCGCCGCGCCGGCTGCCCGGTGCAGGTGGTCGCCATCTCCGCGCGCGACCGCAACAAGGATCGCGGCGTCGACCTGTCGCCCTATGAATGGGTCGACGACATGACGACGCTGGCGACCCGCGACGATATCGACGTGGTGGTCGAACTGATCGGCGGCGCCGACGGCCCGGCCCTCACCCTCGCCCGCCAGTGCCTGGCCGCCGGCAAGCCGTTCGTCACCGCCAACAAGGCGATGCTGGCCCATCATGGCCTGGACCTTGCCAGCCGCGCCGAGAAGGCCGGCGTGGCGCTCAAATATGAAGCGGCGGTCGCCGGCGGCATCCCGGTCATCAAGGGCATGCGCGAAGGCGCGGCCGCCAACGAGATCAGCCGCGTCTATGGCATCCTCAACGGCACCTGCAATTACATCCTGACCACCATGGAGAAGGAAGGCCGGGGCTTTGACGAGGTGCTGAAGGAAGCCCAGGAGCTGGGCTATGCCGAGGCCGATCCGAGCTTCGACATTGACGGCGTCGATGCCGCGCACAAGCTGACCATCCTCGCCAGCCTCGCCTTTGGCACCGAACTGGACTTCGACCATGTCGCCACCACCGGCATCCGCCATGTGATCGCCGCCGACATTGCCGAGGCGGCGGCCCTGGGCTTCCGTATCCGCCTGGTCGGCATGGCGGAGAATGGGCCAGAAGGCCTGTTCCAGCGCGTCCATCCGATGCTGGTGCCGCTCGACCATCCGCTTGCCCATGTCGACGGTTCGCTCAATGCCGTCGTGGCCGAGGGTAATTTCGTCGGTCGTCTCTTCTTCCAGGGGCGTGGCGCGGGCGACGGCCCGACCGCATCGGCGGTGGTCGCCGACCTGATCGACGTGGCGCGGGACGAATATGGCGATGCGCTCGCGATGCCGGTCGCCGCCCTGACCCCGCAGCAGCCGGCAGACGCCGGCCAGCGGATCGGCCGCGCCTATCTGCGCTTCAAGGTGCAGGATCGTCCCGGCGTGCTGGCCGAGATTGCCGCCGCGACCCGCGATGCCGGCGTCTCGATCGAGAGCATGATCCAGCGCGGCGCCAACCAGGCCGATGGCGTGCTCGTGGCGATCGTCACCCATGCCGGCGAGGAACGCTGCGTGCGCGAGACGCTGGAGCGGCTGGCCGGCTCCGACAGCCTGCTCGACACGCCGATGGTCATGCATATTCTGGATTGATCGCGCCGGGACCGGTTGGATCAGTGCTGGCCGGCGCCCTTGACCGAAACCGGCAGGGGCGGCGGTGGCGCCATGTCGGCGTCGGGGTCGAACAAATGGGTGATGGCCTTGCCGGCCAGCATGGCAGCGCCCAGGATCGGCACGCCGCCACCGACGCAGCCCGTCCCCTGCCCGCCGACGACGCCACAGGCGCCCTGCCTGGGTGCGGCAGCGGACGCGCGCGGCGTATCGCCGGCAAGCGGGCGCCCCTCGACCGGCTCGCGCGGTAGCGGCAGCCTTTCCTTCGCATTGCGCTCCGCCCGGCTGCCGCAGACGACGATGCCGCCGCCGCTGCGATCGCAGGGGCGCACGACAGCGGTGCGCGCCTGATATTCCTCCATCGTGGTGCGCTGGGCGAGCGGCGCTTCATCCACCGGCACGATCTCCTGCGCGGCTGCCAGCGGCAGGCCGATCAGCAAAAGAGGGAAAGACAAGACCCACCGCATGACGACATCTGAACAGTCGAACATGGCGGGATGATGGCAGCGGCTGGACGCTGCGGAATGCCATATAAGGCAAAGGCGCGTCCATCCGTGGCATCACGACTATGAAAAGCTTTGCGAGCCGGGCAAGTTGGGTCGACAAGCAGAGGCGGACATCCTATCGCCCTGCTCTATCAGTTACAGCAGAGGAGTGGCTATGGTGCAGGCTAGTTCGATTCTCGATCGCGTCTTGGTACTCGAAATGGTGCGCGTCACCGAAGCGGCTGCAATCGCCGCATCCAAGCTGGTCGGTCGGGGCGACGAGAAGGCCGCCGACGCCGCTGCGGTCGAGGCGATGCGCCTGGCCTTCAACGACCTCTACATGGACGGCACCGTCGTGATCGGCGAGGGCGAACGCGACGAGGCGCCGATGCTCTATATCGGCGAGAAGGTCGGCAACGCGATCGGCAAGGGCCCCAAGATCGACATCGCGCTCGATCCGCTGGAAGGCACCACCATCACCGCCAAGGCCGGCCCGAACGCGCTGGCCGTGCTCGCCATTTCGGAAGAAGGCGGCCTGCTCAACGCGCCCGACGTCTATATGGACAAGATCGCCGTCGGTCCGGGCTATCCCGACAATATCATCGACCTCAACAAGTCGGTGAAGGAGAATGTCGAGGCGGTGGCCAAGGCCAAGGGCGTCGATCCGCACGAGATCATCGTCTGCGTGCTGGATCGTCCGCGCCACGAGAAGCTGATCGCCGAACTGCGCGCGATCGGCTGCGGCATCATGCTGATCCCGGACGGCGACGTTGCCGGCGTGATCGCGACCACCAATCCCGAAACCACGATCGACATCTATATGGGTTCGGGCGGCGCGCCCGAGGGCGTGCTGGCCTGTGCCGCGCTGCGCTGCGTGGGTGGCCAGTTCAAGGGCCGCCTGCTGTTCCGCAACGATGACGAGAAGCAGCGCGCCTACAAGTGGGGCATCACCGACCTGGACAAGGTCTATGACCTCAAGGAACTGGCCAAGGGCGACTGCATCTTTGCCGCGACCGGCGTGACCGACGGGTCGCTGCTGGCGGGCGTGAAGCATCTGCCGGGCGACAAGCTGACCACCGAGAGCGTGGTGATGCGCGCCAGCACCGGCACCGTGCGCTGGGTCAAGGGCGAGCATCGCGTGGAGCGCAAGGACGCCTGATCGGGCGGACAGGACGGAAAGACGAAGGGGGCCGAGAGGCCCCCTTTTTCGTGGTCATCGATGCGGGATGATCGCCCCCCGATAATCGCCGGCGATCAGTGGCTGGCGCGGTGGTTGAGATCGTGGCCGAGGGCGAGAATGGCGACGCCAAGCAGCGTATAGGCGCTTTCCTGCCAGCCATGGTCCATGGTCAGCGCGCCGGCCATGATGCCAAGGCCCAGCGAACCGATCGCGGCGGGCATCATGAAACGATGGACCAGCGCGCCATGGCCGAGCGCGATCGCGCCCATCAGGATGGCGAGCGCCAGCCCCGCTTCATGGAAGATCGGACTGTCGAAAATGCCGCCGGCCGATGCCAGCAGGCCCAGCACCACTGCGGTCAGGAAACAATGCGCGACGCACAGGCCCGAAAGCGCCATCGCAAGGCGATCGAGGCGTCCGGATTCCAGGGCGTGACGGAAGCTGAGCAGCATGGTGCGTGCTACATAGTCGAGACCGGCATAAGTTACAACATAACATCACCGATTTTTCCGGCGGGAAAGACGCTCCCGTTCCGCCGGACCGTCAGGCGGCGAAGCGCAGACAGTTGCGGCCGCTGCCCTTGGCGGCATAGAGCGCCTTGTCCGCCGCCTCCATCAGGGTCGCGGCGCTGGCGCTGCCGTCCAGTTCGACAAGGCCAGCGCTGAAGGTGATGGCGATATCCTCGCCATTGCCGAGCGGGAAAGACCGCACCCCGACGCGGGTGCGCAGATGCTCGCAGATGCGCTCGGCCCGTTCCAGATCGACATCGGGCAGCAGCACGGCAAATTCCTCGCCGCCCAGGCGCCCGATGCTGCCGGTGCCACGCAGCGCCTGGCGCAGCCGCTCGACAAAGCCCACCAGCACCCGGTCGCCAGCGGCATGGCCATGGCGGTCATTGACCGACTTAAAATGGTCGATGTCGATCAGCAGCAGGCAGGCCTGTCCGCCGGCCGCGACGCGGGCGATCTGGTCGTCCAGCTTTTCCTGCAATGCGCGGCGGCTGTCGGCACCGGTCAGGGCATCCTGCGCCGCGGCCTGGTGCAGCGCTCGCTGGCGCGCCTTGTGGCGGGAAATGTCGCGCACCGTGCTGATGACCCCGATCGCCCGCCCCTGCTCGTCCAGCACGGCGCGGACCAGCATCTCGTACCAGTCGAAATCATTGTCCGGCCGGTTGGGGCGAAATTCGACCGCATGCGCCTCCCCCGGATGGGCGAGCGCGCGGCGATGGGTGACGATTGCGAAGGGCCGATATTCCGGGTCGATCAGGTCGACGGCCGGCTGGCCCAGCAGTCGGTCTGCATCGATGCCGATCTGGTCGACGGCCGAAGGCGAGACATATTGGATGATGCCGTCGATGCTGAGATTGACCACGCCGTCGCCGCTATGTTCGGCAAAGGCGCGATAGCGCGCCTCGCTGTCGCGCAGCATGCGGATCAGGCGGCGACGGCTGTTGAGTTCGGCCGCCACGGGGACGGACAGCAGGAAGCTGAGCGCGAGATAGAATTGGAAGAACTGGATGCGTTCGGGAATGCTGGCCGCGACCAGACGGAGCGGTCCATGGCCGGTCATGGTCGCCGTGCCGCCGATCAGGGCGAGGATGACGATCGCCGCCGCCGACCCTGCATAGCCGGTGCGGAAGGCGATCAGCACCAGCGGCAGGAGCGAGGCGAACAGCATGGGATAATCGACGCGATAGAAGATCCACCAGGCGCACAGGGCAAAGGCGGACAGCAGGCCGAACGCCTCCAGCCGCTCGATCGGCCGGGCCTGGCGCGCCCAGCGGCTCACCTCGCCCTGCAGCAGGATCAGCAGCAGCGGCGTGCAGATGAGGCCGCCCAGCACATGGCCGCTATACCATTGCAGCCAGATATGGGGAAAATCACCACCCAGCAAAATGGAGACCACCAGCCCGGCACCGATAGCGGCAAGCACATTGGCGACGCCCGCCAGCGCGAAGATGAAGATGGACAATTCGCGCATCGATGCGGCGATCTGTCGCCCGACGCCAAGCCGGCGGCAGATATAGGCGACCACCAGCGCCTCCCCGACATTGAGGATAGCCATCGGCGCCGCCGCCAATGCGCCAATGCCGAGCAGCGCCGTCGCCATCGTGCTGGCGACCATGCAGGAGAGGATGAGGCGCGGCCAGGCGCGCATACGCGCGGTCATCATTTCCGCCATCAGCAGGGCATTGGCGCCCCAGATGAAGGCCAAACCACCTTCGAATCGCGAGGTCAGCAAAGCAAGCGACGCGACCGCGAAGTAAAGCAGGCCGGTAAATACCGACATTTTCAGGGAAATATGGCGAAGGGCGGGCCGCGTCATGTTCCCATCCGGGTTAAGCGGACAATGTTAATATATATTCCTATGCCGCCGACTATTTCACAGCGAATAGATGAAAACAGGCCCCGGTGACCATCATCGGGGCCTGTTTTTACAATATTACAAGTCTATTCAACTGGATGCGTCAGCCAACAGCGCATCGGTCGGAGCCGAAATCGACGGATTGCGATCCTTGATCGTGGCCCGTGCCTGACGCACGCCCGCGCCATAGTCGGGATGAACCTGATCGAAGAGCTTGCACTGGCGTTCCTCGATCTCATCCGGGATATCGCCCATGGCGGCGGCGATATTGGCGAAGAGACGCGCCTTCTGCGCATCGTCGAACAGGTTGAACAGCGCGCGCGGCTGGCCGAAATCATCATTGCCTTCGCGATGATTATAGCGGTCGGCATCGCCCGAAATCTTCAGCGGCGGCTCCATGAAGCGCTGATCCTCGACCGGGCCGCCAAAGCTGTTGGGCTCATAATAGGCGGCCGGGTTCGGATTGTTCGGGAAGAAGCGCATCGCCCCGTCCTTATGATAATGATGCACCGGGCATTTGGGGGCGTTGACCGGCAGCGCCTCATAATGGGTGCCGATCCGATGCCGGTGCGCGTCGGCATAGGAGAAGATGCGCGCCTGGAGCATCTTGTCGGGCGAGAAGCCGATGCCCGGCACGATGTTGGACGGCGAGAAGGCTGCCTGCTCGATCTCCGCGAAATAATTGTCGGCGTTGCGGTTCAGCTCCAGCACGCCGACGTCGACGGGCGGATAATCGGCATGCGGCCAGACCTTGGTGAGGTCGAACGGATTATAGGGCGTCTTGTCCGCATCCAGTTCCGGCATGATCTGGACCTGCATCTTCCATTTGGGGAAGTCGCCCTTCTCGATCGCCTCGAACAGATCCTCCTGCGTGGATTCGCGGGTGCGGCCGACGACATCCGCCGCTTCCTCGTTGGTCCAGTGGCGATGGCCCTGCATCGTCTTGAAGTGGAACTTCACCCAGAAGCGCTCGCCGGCGTCGTTGATGAAGCTGAAAGTGTGGCTGCCATAGCCGTTGATGTGGCGCACATCGGTCGGCAGGCCGCGATCCGACATCAGGATCGTCACCTGGTGCAGCGATTCCGGCGACAACGACCAGAAGTCCCACATCGCCGTGGGCGAGCGCAAATTGGTGCGCGGATGGCGCTTCTGCGTGTGGATGAAATCAGGGAATTTCAGCGGATCGCGCACGAAGAAGACCGGCGTGTTGTTGCCGACCAGATCCCAATTGCCTTCGGGCGTATAGAATTTCATCGCAAAGCCGCGCACGTCGCGCTCGGCATCGGCCGCGCCCAATTCGCCGGCCACGGTTGAGAAGCGCAGGATCATCGGCGTCTGCGCACCCGGCTGGAGCGCCTTCGCCTTGGTATATTTGGAAATATCGCCAGTGATCGTCAGCGTGCCATAGGCGCCCCAGCCCTTGGCATGGACGACACGTTCGGGGATGCGTTCGCGATTCTGGTGCGCCAGCTTTTCGAGCAGCTGATAATCCTGGAGCAGCAGCGGCCCGCGCGGGCCTGCGCTCAGGCTGTTCTGGTTATCGGCAATCGGCGCACCCGCGCTCGTCGTCATCACTGGCTTATCGACCATATCGTCCTCCTCAACTTTGGATGAGAACAGGCTAAGGCCCCGCGAAGTTTCAGAAAAACTGATTAAATTGGATTGGGTGATCGATTTTTACGGTCAATCTGAAGATCGCCCGAGTCAGGCGGTCAGCGCCCGATCGCGCAGGCGGTGCCATGCCGACAGTCGCGCATCGCGCGGCTGCGGCAGCATTGCCGGATCAAATCGAGTCGTCTTCCCTGCCATCGTCGCGGCCTCGTCCAGGGAGCGGAACAATCCAGCCCCCAGCCCTGCCAGCATGGCCGCACCCAGCGCCGTGGTTTCCACATCCGCCGGACGGTCCACACTGACATCGAGCATATCAGCGATATCCTGGGCGATCCAGTCATTGACGCTCATGCCGCCATCGATCCGCAGCTGGCGCCAGGGCGCGCCGTCAGCGGCGAAGGCGGTGGCGAGATCGGACAATTGGTGCGAAAGGGATTCGAGCGCGGCGCGGACGATGTGCGCGCGGGTCGATCCCTGGGTGAGGCCGGCGATGACGCCGTTCACATCGGGCCGCCAGTGCGGCGCACCCAGCCCCGCCAGCGCCGGCAGCATCAGCACGCCGCCGCTGTCGGGCACGGAGCGAGCCAGTGCCTCCGTCTCCGCCGCCGATCCGATCAGGCCGAGCTGATCGCGCAGCCATTTGATGAGATTGCCGGCGATGAAGATCGATCCTTCGAGCGCATAGATGCGTTGGCCGCCGATCCGGTAGAGCAGGGTGCCGAGCAGGCGATGGCGCGAGGCCGGCATCTGCGCGCCCATATTGGCGAGGATGAAGGCGCCGGTGCCCAGGGTCGCCTTGGCATCGCCGGGCGTCAGGCAGGCCTGACCGATGCTGGCCGCCTGCTGATCGCCGGCCAGTCCGCGGATCGGGATGGCGCCGCCGAACAGCTCTGCCAGCGTGTCGCCAAAGGTGCCGGCATTGTCGACGATTTCGGGCAGCGCCGCGCGGGGCACGCCGAACAGGTCGCACAAGGCCGGATCCCAATCGGTGCCGTCGAGCGCCACCAGCTGGGTGCGGCTGGCATTGCTGGCGTCGCTGACATGCAGGCCAGCGGTCAGTTTCCATACCAGCCAGCTTTCGATCGTGCCGAGCGCCAGCCTATCCCCCGCCTGCGCCACGGCCGGCACATGATCGATCAGCCAGCGCATCTTGCTGGCAGAAAAATAGGGATCGACGACGAGACCGGTGCGCTGTTGCAGCATCGCTTCATGGCCGGCCTCACGCAGCGCCGTGCATTGCGCCGCCGTGCGCCGATCCTGCCAGACGATGGCGGGCGCCAGCGGTTCGCCGGTGCGCCGGTCCCAGGCGACCACAGTCTCGCGCTGGTTGGTGATGCCGATGGCCGCGATCCGGTCGGCGCCACCCGCCCGATCCACCATCTGACGGGTGCAATCGCGCGTGCGGGTCCAGATTTCGGCGGCGTCATGCTCGACCCAGCCGGGCTGTGGATAATATTGGGTCAGTTCCGCCTGCGCCATCGCGATGCGGCAGCCGTCGGGGGCATAGAGCATCGCGCGGGTCGAGGTGGTCCCCTCGTCCAGCACCAGCAGATAGCGGTCGGTCATGCCCTCTCCTCAAGCCAAGCATCGAGCGCGGCCAGTTGCGCGGCGTCGAAGCGCAGGCCCAATTTGGTCCGGCGCCAGAGAATATCCTCACTGGTCTGTGCCCATTCGCGCGCGAGCAGGTAGCAGAGTTCCGCTTCGGTCAGGCCATGGCCGAAATCCCGGCCCAGGTCCGACCAGTCGCGCGCCGCGCCCAGCCAGTCGCGGGCACGGGTGCCATAGGCGCAGCCGATCCGTTCGGCCGTGTCGAGATCGAGAAAGGGGTAGTCGCCGGCCAGCGCGGCGACGAGATCGGCCAGGCCGGTCATCGGGAAATCGCCGCCGGGGAGCGGCGCGTCCGCCGTCCAGTCATCACCCGCCAGCGCAGGCACGAGCGGCTTCAGCAGGGCGATCGCATCGGCCGCGAGATGGCGATAGGTGGTGATCTTGCCGCCATAGATGCTGAGCAGTGGCGGCGCGCCCTCCTCCCGATCAAGATCGAGATGATAGCCGCGCGTCGCCGATTCCGGCCGGGCCGATCCATCGTCGATCAGCGGCCGGACGCCGGCAAAGGCCCAGACGACATCGGCGGGGCTGATCGACCGGGCGAAATAGCGGTTCGCGCCCTCGCACAGATAGGCGATTTCCTCGGCACTGGCCTCGATCGGATCGACGCCATCCTGATGATCGCGGTCGGTGGTGCCGATCAGCGTATAGAGATGCTGATAGGGGATGGCGAAGAAGATGCGGCCGTCGGGCAGCTGGAAGAAATAGGCCATGCCATGGTCGAACAGGCGCGGCACGACGATATGCGATCCGCGCACCAGCCGGATGAGCCGATCGGCGCGGCGATCAGCCCGATCCAGCAGGTCGAGCACGGCGGGACCAGTGGCATTGACCACGACCCGCGCATGGAAGGTCTGCGCCTGCCCGGCCGCATCGCGCGCATGGATGCGCCAATGATCGCCGGCCTGCTCCAGCCGCAGCACCTGCATGCGGGGGCGGATATCCGCGCCATGATCGGCGGCGTCGCGGGCATTGAGGATGACCAGGCGGGCGTCGTCGACCCAGCCGTCCGAATAGACATAGGCAGGGCCGAACCCCGCCCGCAGCGGCGCGCCGGCGACATGCTGGCGCAGGTCGATCGCCTCCGTCGCCAGCAGGGCGCGGCGACCACCAATATGATCGTAGAGGAAGAGGCCGAAGCGCAGCAGCCAGCGCGGGCGCAGCCCCTCGACCCAGGGCAGGACGAAACGCATCGGCTGGATGATGTGCGGCGCGATGCGCCACAGCCTTTCCCGTTCAGCCAGGGATTCGCGGACCAGGCCGAAGGCCCGATGTTCCAGATAGCGCAGCCCGCCATGGATGAGCTTGGTCGAGGCCGAGGAGGTGCCCTGTGCCAGGTCGCCCCGTTCGAGCAGCAACACGCTGGCCCCCCGCCCCGCCGCATCGCGCGCGATGCCGCACCCGTTCACCCCGCCGCCGATCACGGCAAGGTCGTGGATGAAAGGGGCCGTCTCCTGCGTCACGCCGCCGTTCTAGCGGCAAAATGCTGCCCCCGATATTAACGAAGGCAAGATCGTGAAAATTCATCCGGCCAGCCCCATGCGCGATAGCCCATGGTGCCGGCCGGATGTCTGCGAGCCCCCGCGCTCGTCAGAAGGGCGCGCCGTCAGGCGAGGCTGTCGACCACCAGACCGCTATTGCTGCTGCTCGTGGCGCTGCTGGTCGATCCGTAGAGCGACTGGCTGAGGCTGGAGCGGAGATTTTCGAGGAAGGCGATGATCGAATCCAACTGATCGGTGGCGCTGGTCGCGCTCGTCTCGCTGGTCGTGCTGTCGTCATCGCTGCTGTCCTCGACCGGGCGCGGCGGCGGTGGGCCGCGCATGCCCTGCGGCCCCTGCATCCCGTCCATGGCGGCCAGGCCGTCGATGCTCATACTGTCTTCGCCATCGGACGACGCCCCCGCGCCGCCCGGTCCCTGGGCAAAGAGGCTCTGCAACTGCGCCGCCTGATCCTCGGTCAGGGTGCCGGCCGATACCTGATCATCGATCAGGGAATCGATCCGATCCTTCATCGAAGACGGATCGAGCCGTGAACTGCCCGAACTGGCGGAGCTGCTGAGCGCGGAATCGATGGAATCGAGCGCGGTTTCGAGCGCGTCGCCATCCGTCTCCGAGATGGAGCCGGTCTCCACCGCGGCGTCGATGCGATTGGTCATCGACATGCGCGGCGATGGCGGCATGGTCATGTTGTTGTAACTGCTGATAGTCGTCATGCTGGAAGTCCCCACTTCGTTTAGCGGGACCATTCATGCCGAATAAGTCTGAAAAAACATTGTATTTCAATCATGTAATCGATTGAAATAGAGGCGCTACACTGGCCAAGAAAAGGTTAAGGGCGCGCGCCCTCCCGACAATGTCAGGCCTTTTCCAGCGTGCATTGCAGCGGATGCTGGTTTTGCCGGGCGAAATCCATCACCTGGTTCACCTTGGTCTCGGCCACTTCATAGCTGAAGATGCCGCACACGCCGACGCCGCGCTGATGGACGTGCAGCATCACCCGCGTCGCTTCCTCCATGTCCATGCGGAAGAAATGCTGAAGGACATGCACGACGAACTCCATCGGGGTGTAATCGTCATTCAGCATCAGCACCTTGTAGAGCGACGGCTTCTTGGTGCGGGTGCGGGTACGCGTGGCGACGCCGATGTTCGGGTCATTGTCGCCCGTATCGTCCTGATCCGGACCGGCCCTGAAGGGCGCGCCTGCCGATGCGTTGAAGAGATGGTTCATGATGCAGAAGAATATGGCGATTTGTCCTGCCAAGGCAAGGGGGCCGACCGCATGCCATCGCTGCGTAACCACGTTTCCCCGGCGAGAAAAAGGGCGATGCTCCGACCGGAGCACCGCCCTCGTTCGTCATCCCGGCCGGATATCGGCCCGGAAATTCGGCTGTAAAATCAGCCCGCCTCAGGCGGCGAGCGACTTCACCTTGTCGGTGACCAGGGTCACGCGCGCGGTCAGCGGCTGGCTGATGTCGCCGGCCAGCTTCATGAAGGCTTCGCTGCTCTTGGCCGCTTCCTTGGTGAACTCGTCGAAGCTGCTCGACAGGAACTGGCTCTGCAGCTGGAAGAATTCGGTCGGGGTCTTGGCGGTCGAGAAGCTCTTGATCGAGGCAGTCGCCTTCTCGAAGCTCTTGCGGCTGTAGTCGACGGCTTCCTGGCCCAGCGTCTCGAAGCCCTTGGCCGCGATCTTGCCCGATTCCACCAGCGCTTCGACATTGCCCTTGGCGATGTCGCTCAGCTCTTCCATCGCCTTGGTCGACTTTTCGACACCGGCCTTCGCCTTCTCGTTCAGGTCGGCATAGGCCGTTTCCATCTTGGCCTTGGTATCTTCGGCGAACTTCTTACCGGTTTCGAGGATATCGTTCATGATCAATGTTCCTTCCGTGGCAGGCAGCGTCTTCGCTTTGGTCTTCGGGGCGGACACAGGCTCCGGAGCCACTACCGCCTCAACATCTTCAACAATCGGTTCGGGTGCGGCATCCACCGCCGTCGTCGCCGCGACCACCGCCACCGGATCGGCAACGGGTGCCGGTTCCGCAGCAGGGGCTTTAGCAGCAGCAGCGACCGACGCCGGCTTCTTTGCTATCGGCTTGGGCGCGGACGCCTTTGCCGGAGCAGCCTTGGCGACGGGTTTGCGCGGGACAGGCTTTTTGGGCGCGGGCTTTTCACCCAGGGCGGACTCAGCCGCCTTGAGTGCCTCACTGGCAGACAAGGTTGCGGAACCGCTTTTCGCGACCGGCTTGGCACGCGCAGACTTAGGGGTAACGGCCATCGACCATCCTCCGTTTGTTGCACTGCACAATAAGCCTTATCCCAAAGGATTACAAGCCCATTGTGCAGTGCAACAAATCAGACATATTGATGTTTCGGCACTGATCGGCGGCCAATGGGGAATGGCTGAAATCCGCGCCTCTACCGGGCTTTTACGTAACGTCCGGGCGCATCTTCTATTGCCCGAAGCTTGCCGCCGCCCGGCCTGCGCGCGCCGCGGACAGCCACTTCGCGCGAATCGATGCCGCGCAGCCATTCGGCCCAGTCCGGCCACCAGCTGCCCTTGGTCTCGCGCGCAGCCGCAACAAAATCATCCAGCGTCGGCTGCGGCGCGTCAGCGGTCCAATATTGATATTTCTGCGCGACCGGCGGGTTGATGACGCCGGCGATATGGCCCGAGCCTGCCAGCAGGAAGCGCACCGGCCCGGCGAGATGCTCGGTCAGTTTCCACACGCTTTCAAGCGGGGCGATATGATCCTCCCTGCCGGCCTGGACATAGGCCGGGGTGTGGATCTGCGTCAGGTCGATCGGCGTGCCCGCGACGCTGATCGCGCCGGGCACCACCAGCATATTGTCGCGATAGAGCTGGGTCAGATAGTCGCGATGCCAGCGCGCCGGCAGGTTGGTGGTGTCGCCATTCCAGTAGAGCAGGTCGAAGGGCGGATAGTCCATGCCGAGCAGGTAGTTGTTGACGACATAGTTCCAGATGAGGTCGCGCCCGCGCAGCAGGTTGAAGGTCGCCGCCATGTAGCGCCCGTCGAGGAAGCCGCTGGAGGAGAGACGGTCGACCAGTTTCATCTGCTCGTCATCGACGAACAGGGTGAGGTCGCCGGCCGCGCTGAAATCGACCTGCGCCGTGAAGAAGGTCGCGCTCGCCACCTTGTCGGCTTCGCCCCGCGCCGCCAGCAACGCCAGCGTGGCGGCCAGCGTCGTGCCCGCCACACAATAGCCGATGGTGTGGACGCTGGGCACGTTGAGCAGGTCGCGCACCGTGTCGATCGCGTCGACCTGGCCATTGAGGATATAGTCGTCCCAGACCATGTCCTTCATCGAGGCGTCGGCCGATTTCCACGAGACGAGGAAGACGCTGATCCCCTGATCCACCGCCCATTTGACGAAGCTTTTTTCGGGCGAGAGATCGAGAATGTAGAAGCGGTTGATCCAGGGCGGGAAGATGATGAGCGGCGTCGCCAGCACCCTGGGCGTCGAGGGCGCATAATGGATGAGCTGGTAGAGCGGGGTTTCGTGAACCACCTTGCCCGGCGTCGCGGCGATGTTGCGCCCTAGTTCGAACTGGGTGCCGTCGGTATGGGTAAGCTGGCCCTTCTCCATATCGGCCAGCATATGCTGGAGGCCCTTCACCAGATTCTCGCCGCCGCTCTGGATCGTCTTTTCAACGACCGTCGGATTCATCAGCGGAAAGTTGGACGGCGCCATCGCGTCGAGCATGCCGGTGGTGGCAAAGCGCAGCTTGGCCTTCGCCTTGGGATCGACGCCGTCGACCGCATCGGCCAGGTTCATCAGATAATCGGAGATCAGCAAATAGCTTTGCCGGATCAGGTCGTAGAAGGGATGGGTCGTCCAGGCGGGATCGGCAAAGCGCCGGTCCTTGCGCGCAGCCGGGCTGTCGGCCGGCGGCGGATCGGGCTGGTCGCGCAGCAGGCCGCCAGAATCAAGAAAGCGCTGCCATAGCGCCAGCCCTTCATCGGCAAAGCTGGTCTGGATGCGGGCGACGGTCTCGGGATCGAAGGGCAGCACCCGGCCGGTCGCACCCGCCGCCTGTTCCAGCATCAATTGCTGCGCGCGGCCCAGCACCTGGGTCCATTTCTGCATCTCCGCCAGGGTCGGGAGATGGGGCTCCAGGACATCCTGCGTTTCCATGGCCACCTTCCTCCTCCTGGCATTGCCGATATCAGCCGCTTTCACTGGCGCGCCGCAGCCTGGCGGGTTATAGCCAGATTGTGACACGCCGAATGCGTGCCACGCACTATTCCTTACCGAGAGCTTTCAGGAAAGCCCCTATAATGTCCGAAGAATTCTACCGCATGAAGCGCCTGCCGCCCTATGTCATCGCCGAAGTGAACGCGATGCGAGCCGCAGCCCGCGCCGCGGGAGAGGATATTATCGACCTGGGCATGGGCAATCCCGACCTGCCGCCGCCCGATCATGTCATCGCCAAGCTGGTCGAAGTCGCCAGCAAGCCGGACGCCCATGGCTATTCCCAGTCCAAGGGGATTCCGGGCCTCCGCAAGGCGCAGGCCAATTATTATGGCCGCCGTTTCGGCGTCGACGTCGACCCGGAAACCGAAGTCGTCGTGACCATGGGGTCGAAGGAAGGCCTCGCCAGCCTCGCCACCGCGATCACCGCGCCGGGCGACGTGGTGCTGGCGCCCAACCCCAGCTACCCGATCCACATGTTCGGCTTCATCATTGCGGGCGCCACCATCCGGTCGGTGCCGACGACGCCGGACGAGAATTATTTCCGCGCGCTCGACCGCGCCATGGCCTTCACCGTGCCGCGCCCGTCGATCCTGGTGGTCAATTATCCGTCCAACCCGACGGCGGAGACGGTGGACCTGGCCTTCTATGAACGGCTCGTCGCCTGGGCGAAGGAGAACAAGGTCTGGGTGCTGAGCGACCTCGCTTATTCCGAGCTTTATTATGACGGCAATCCGACGCCTTCCATCCTGCAGGTGCCGGGCGCCAAGGATGTCGCGATCGAGTTCACGTCCCTGTCCAAGACCTATTCGATGGCCGGCTGGCGCATCGGCTTTGCGGTCGGCAACAAGCAGCTGATCGCGGCGATGAGCCGGGTGAAATCCTATCTCGACTATGGCGCCTTCACGCCGATCCAGGCGGCCGCCTGCGCCGCGCTCAACGGCCCGCAGGACATCGTCGCCAAGAATCGCGAACTCTATCACAAGCGCCGCGACGTGATGGTCGAGAGCTTTTCCCGCGCTGGTTGGGACATTCCCGCGCCGCGCGCGTCGATGTTCGCCTGGGCGCCGCTGCCCCCCGCGCTCAAGGACATGGGGAGCCTGGAATTTTCCAAGCAGTTGCTGACCCATGCCAAGGTCGCGGTGGCGCCGGGCGTGGGCTATGGCGAGGATGGCGAAGGCTATGTCCGCATCGCCATGGTCGAGAATGAGCAGCGGCTCCGCCAGGCGGCGCGCAACATCAAGCAGTATCTTAAGTCGATGGGCGTCAACACGCCCTCGTCGAAGGGCGCTGCCTGACCTTCACGCGCGTTGCGCGCCCGAAACATGACCATGATCGCCGTCGGACATTGGTTTGTCCGGCGGCGTTTGCTTTAGGCCCCCTTGCCCCTTGGCCCGCGATCAAGGATAGAAGCGAGGGATGAGAGGACCAAGTCGATGATCCCCCTTCCGCAGGTCAGCCAGGTCGCCCAGACGATCCAGCTGGCGCTTGCCCCCGTCTTCCTGCTCGCCGGTATCGGCGCGTTCCTGAATGTCTGCGTCAGCCGCTTGGCCCGCATCATCGATCGCGCCCGTGCGGTCGAGGAATGGGTGCTGAGCACGCGCGGCAAGGAGCATGACCGGATGGTGAGCGAGATCCGCGTGCTCGACCGGCGCATGAGCGTGGTCAATGGCGCGATCTTCCTGTCGGTGGCATCGGCCTGCGCGGTCTGTCTGGTCGTCATCCTGCTGTTCGCGGGCAATCTGTTCAACGCCCATCTGGGCACGCCGGTGGCGATCCTGTTCAGCCTGGCGATGGTGCTGCAGGCCGCCGCCTTCGGCACCTTCATCCAGGAAATCCGCCTGGCGTCACGCACCATCCATATCCGCAACGAGGTGCTCTACCACAAGGTGGAGGAGGAAGAGGCGGCATGACGCGCTTCACCGTCAACGACCGGCCGGTGCAATATCGGATGGATCCCGAAACGCCCCTGCTGTGGGCGCTGCGCGACGCGTCGAACCTGACGGGGACCAAATATGGCTGCGGCACCGGCGATTGCGGCGCCTGCACCGTGGATATCGACGGCGAGGCGGTGCGGTCCTGCCAGGTGACGATCGGCAAGACCGAGGGCCGGTTCGTCACGACGATCGAGGCGCTGTCGCCCGATCGCGGCCATCCCCTGCAACAGGCGTTCGCGGCCGAGAATGTCTCCCAATGCGGTTACTGCATGTCCGGCATCATCATGGCGGCATCGGTATTGCTGCGGCGGACCAACGACCCGACCGATGCGGAGATCGATGCGGCGATCACCAATATCTGTCGCTGTGGCGTCTATCCCCGGCTGCGCGGTGCGATCAAGCGCGCCGGCCGGATCATGCGCGGCGAGGACCAGGCCGGGGATGGCCCGATCCAGGCCGCGCCCCCGCCCGGCATCGCGCCGGACGAGGCGGTGCGCACCGTGCCGGCGCTGCGCAAGCCGTAAATATCGGCCTTAACCGAAACGATAGCCCGAAACCGTCCAGCCCAGCACCGTGCTGCGATGGGCACAGATGGCGGCGTCCTCGCCGCCGGCCCCCAGCGCCACCATCAGCGGCAGCAGATGCTCCTCGCGCGGATGGGCGAAGCGGGCATGGGGCAGATGATCCCAGGCGGCGACGCGCGCCGCCCGGCGAGCCGGATCGGGATCGGTCACCGCATCGCGCAGCGCATCGTCCCATTCGCGCGAGGGCGCCGTCGCCATCGCGCCGCGCACGCGCAGATTGTGGAAGCTCATGCCCGATCCGACAATCAGCACGCCTTCGTCGCGCAGCGGCGCCAGTGCGCGACCGGCGGCGATATGAGCGGCGGGATCAAGATCACGGCGCAGCGACAATTGGGCGACCGGAATATCGGCATCGGGCAGCGCGACCTTCATCGGGATGAAGACACCATGGTCCCAGCCTCGTTCGGATTCGCGCGCTGTGGGAAAGCCGGCCTGTTCCAGCAGTTCGGCCGCACGATCGGCAAGCGCGGGTGCGCCCGGCGCGTCCCAGCGGAGCTGATAGGTATGCGGCGGGAAGCCGAAATAGTCGAACAGCAAGGGCGGCTGGCTACCGTCATGGACGGTGAAACCGGGCGTTTCCCAATGGCCCGACACCAGCAGGATTGCGCGCGGCCGTTCCGGCAGGTCGGCGATCAGGCCGGCGAGATAATCCTGCATCGGCTGCCACATGGCGTCACTGTGCGGGTGCTGGGGATCGGCGGGGTCCATGAAGAAGCAGGGACCACCGCCATGGGGGATGAACAAGGCAGGCTGTTTCATGCCCGCCTAGATCGGATGTCGGCGCCGCCCGCGCAACGCGCCAGGCGGAAACCGATTGTTTCCTGTCAGCCCCTGGCCAGCATCGGGGCGATCGCCTGGGCCAGGGTCGCGCCAGAATAGGGTTTCTTGAGCAGGATGACGTCGCTGAAGCGATCCGGCAGGTCGAGCCCGTCGCCATAGCCGGTGGCGAACAGGAAGGGCACGCCGCGTTCCGCCAGCATGTCGGCTATCGGCAGGCTGGTTTCATTGCCCAGATTGAAGTCCAGCACGGCGAGGTCGACCGGATGGAGCGCGATCGCCTCATGCGCGCGGCCGATGCTGGCGGCAGTCACCACCTGCGCGCCGAGGTCGCGCAGCGCATCCTCGCCATCCATGGCGATGATCATATTATCCTCGACCAGCAAAATCTGTCGCCCCTTGAGCAGATGCGGCGAGGGAGCGGGCGCCGGCTTGGCGCGATCGGTGCCGGCCACGTCGGGCAGGATCGAGGCGACATGGGCGGAGGGAATGCAGAAGCGCGCCTCCAGCCCCGCCAGTCGATAATTGACCTCCGCCCGGCCATCCAGATCATAGGGAATGGAACGCTCGATCACGGTCGAGCCAAAGCCCCGGCGCGAGGGCGCGACGACCGCCGGGCCGCCGCTTTCCAGCCAGTGGAGCAGCAGGCTGCCCTCGGCGTCGACATGCCAGTCGATCGCGACCGATCCATTGTCCGACAGCGCGCCATATTTGGCGGCATTGGTCAGCAGTTCGTGGATGACGAGCGCCAGCACGGTGAAGGCGGCGGGGGTCAGCAGCACATTGGGACCGGTCAGCTTCACCCGGTCACGCCGGTCGCCGAGATAGGCGCCAGCCTCCACCTCGATCAGGTCATAGAGGCGCGCGGGCGCCCAGCGATCGGCGGTGATCTGGTCATGGGCGCGGGCCAGCGCATGGACGCGGCTTTCCAGCGTGCCTATGAACTGGTCGACCGACATGGCGCTGTCGCGAGTCTGGGAAATCAGGCCACGGATCAGCGCGAGGATGTTGCGGACGCGATGGTTGAGTTCCGCGATCAGCAATTCCTGCTTCTCATGCGCGCGTTGCCGTTCCTCGTCAGCGGAATCGGACAGGCGCAGGATGACTTCCAGCAGCGCCGTGCGCAGCGCTTCGGCGACGCGCAGTTCGGCTGGCATGAAAGCGACGGCCGTGCCCTTCACCAGTTCCGACCATTCCTCGAAACTCTTGCGCGGGGTCAGGCGCGGGCCGTTGGGGCCATATTCGATATGCTTGTCCTGCTTGCCGGCCCAACGGACCGAGCGCAGCTGTTCGGCGCGGAACAGCACGACATAGTCGCGCGGCCGGCGCGAGATCGGAATGGCGAGCAAGCCGGCGGCGCGATCGGCATGGGCCAGCGCTTCCGGCATGATGCGGGCGATGCTGTCGGTGGTATAGACCTGGCTGGCGGCCGTCCGATTGAGCATCGACACGATCGCGGCGAAGGACGGCTCGTCCGGGGTCAGGCCCGACAGCGTCATCTGCCCGTCGATATAGATGCCCACGCCATCGGCGGGAATCGTGTCGAAGATGATGTCGCCCAGCCAGCGGGCGTTGGACATCAGGTCATGATCCTGCGCCACCGCGGAGAGCAGCCGGTCGGCGACCTGGCGGGCCTTGCCCTCATAGCTCGCCGTTTCCGCCCGCTCGCGGCCTTCCAGCATCATCGAGAAGATCTGGCCGAACAGTTCGGCGGCACTGCGCTGCGCGAAGCTGGGCAGGCGCGGCGCATAATGGTGGCAGGCGAACAGGCCCCACAGCTTGCCATCAACGATGATCGAGATGGAGAGCGAAGCCCCCACCCCCATGTTGCGCAGATATTCGATATGGATCGGCGACACCGCGCGGGTGACGCAGAGCGACATGTCGAGCGCGGCGCCGGCGGGATCGAGCGCCGGGATAACCGGCACCGGCGGCGCGTTGATGTCGGCGATCACCCGGAAGATGTTGCGCATGTAGAGCGCGCGCGCCTGCGTCGGGATGTCGGAGGCCGGATAATGCAGGCCGAAGAAACTGTCGATGCCGGGACGCAGCGCCTCCGCCACCACCTCGCCATCGCCATTGTCGGCAAAGCGATAGACCATCACCCGGTCGAAACCGGTGAGCGCCCGCACCTGGCGCGCACCATCGCGCAGGAAGGCGGTCATGCCATCCGCCTGCGCCAGCCGCGCGACCATCGAGCGGACCATGGAACTGGCCTCCATCTCGTCGGGCACGGCAGGCTCTGCCTCGATCACCACCAGTTGGCCGGAGAAATGGACGGCCACGTCGAACGGCGCACCGCCCTCCACCAGCGGCAGCGAGAAGACCCGCTCCACCGAATCGGGGCCACGCAGCAGGGTAATGCGGTTGCGCAGCGTGTGGATCGCATCGGCGGTGAAGAGCGCGCTGATCGGCTGGCCCAGCATCTGGTCGGGCGCCAGGCCGATATGGTCGGCACTGTTGGTCGAGACGCGCGACACCAGCCAGTCGGCCGTCAGGGCGACAAGAAAGCCGAAGGGCTGGACCGTGCCGAGCACATGGATCGGCTCGCGATCGCAATTATTGATGTCGACGGTAAAGCCCTGGGCTTCCGGGCTGGTCACATCAGTCACAGGCGACCTCCCGCTCGGCGCGCGCGCCCGCCTCGAACAGAGTGAAGGCCGTCCGGGCGCCAGCGATCGCATCGTCCAGCCAGTCCTGATCGCCCTTAGCCGCTGCGTCATCGAGTTGCTGCTGGAAGGCGACCCAGCCGCCCTTGCCATGAACGGCGGAAAGATAGGCACGGGGCAGATCCTGGGCGACCTGGCGCGCAAGCATCGCGCCGCCCAGACGCGATCCTTCGAGCGCATAGAGCAGGCCCCAGCGGAAGCCGTCGCCGCCCGTGGACGGCATCGACAGCGGCGCAGGCATGGCCTCCCCCAAGGCCGCCAGATCCTGCGCCATCAGCGCAAGGCGCGGCGAATCGGGCTGGGCGACCGGCTCCAGCGCGGCGATCGCGCGGGCATGGGCACGCAGGAACGCCCGGTAATCGGGCGCGGAAGCGAGCGAAAAATGGGAAAACAGGTCATCGACCCGTTGATGGCTCTCCATCGTCGCGGCGCGCAGGGCCTGTCTTATGCGGCCGGCATCGGCGGTTCTTATCACCCGTTGGTCCTAAAGGTTGTTTGTCGGCACTGCACTGATCTGGATCAGCTTTGCGCCGAACAGCCCATTTACCGGGCTTTTCCGATGCAAGATGGTGGGATGGATGGAATGATCGAGATTGTCCATTGTTCCGGGACAGAATCTTTCAAATCGCTGACAGAAGAGTTCAGCATCGCGACATCGCCATCCGCGTAAAGATGCGGCATGAAGGGAACAGATGGTTCCCGCACGAGGAATCGGAACGATGCTGAGGAAATGGATGCTGGCCGGCCTGATGGGTGCGACGCTGCTGGGCGGCGTGGCACCGGCCTATGCCCAGCGCAACGACAATGGCGGCGGCCCGCGCGGCGAGCGTGGTGCCGGCAATCCCGGAAACCGGGGCGGCGACATGCGCGGCGCGCAGGGCAGCACGCGCTGGCAGGGCAACAGTGATCGCGGTGGCGATCGCGGCGGACGTCCGCAAATGGCGGCGCCCGCGCAGCGCTGGCAGGGCGGCCCGGAACGGGTTGCTCGCCCGGATCAGCGCCCCGACCAGCGCCCCGATCGCCCCCATGGCAATTGGCAGCGTCTCGGCAATCCCGGCCCCGCCAATCCGGGGTCTGGCATGCAGCCGATCGCCCGACCCGACCGCCCGGACGGACGCGGTGATGGGCGCGGCGATGGACGCCGGCCCGACGCCCGCCCGGATTCCCGCCCCGATTGGAACCGGCAGGTCTGGGACCGCGATCGCAACGGTCGTGACTGGAATGACCGCAATCGCGACGGCCGCCCCGACGATCGGCGCTGGAGCGACAATGACCGGCGCGACGATCGCCCCGGCTATCCCGGCAACTGGAACAATGATGGCCGCCGCTATGACGATCGCACCCGTTGGGCCGACCAGCGCCGCTGGGACAATGGCTGGCGCCAGGACCGGCGCTATGACTGGTATGGCTATCGCAGCCGCTATGGCGACCGTTACCGCATGGGCCGCTATTATGCGCCGTCGGGCTGGAATTATGGCTATCGCAGCTTCTCGATCGGCGTGTTCCTGTCGGGGCCGCTCTATGGCAGCAATTACTGGCTGAACGATCCCTATTATTACCGCCTGCCGCCCGCCTACGGCACGATGCGCTGGATCCGCTATTATGACGACGCACTGCTGGTCGATATCCGCGACGGCTATGTCGTCGACGTGATCCGCAACTTCTTCTGGTGACAGCCTCCTGAACTGGCCTTCAGGACACTGGGCCCGGTGCGACACCGCACCGGGCCCTTTTTCATTGCGCGGCGCCGGCCGGAAATGGCAGGGAGGCGGCATGAACGAGATAGTGGATAATGGCGGCACCGCGTCGCCCGCCCGCGCCGCGATCGGCGATCGGGTGCGCGAGAAACTGCACCGCAACCCGCTGGTCAGCCGCATCGACAGCCCCCATCTGGAAATCTATGGGCGGCAGGATTTCCTGGGCGCCGAAGAATGCGCGGTGATGCGCGCGATCATCGACGCTGGTGCCCAGCCCTCTACCCTGTTCACCGGCCGGGAAAATGCCGATTATCGCACTAGCCATAGCTGCAATCTCGACCGGGAAGACCCGCTGGTCCATGCGATCAGCGCCCGCATCTGTGCGATGACCGGGCTGGAGCCCGACCATGGCGAGACATTGCAGGGGCAGCGTTACACCCAGGGCCAGGAATATAAGGTCCATTGCGACTATTTCCCGGTCAATGCCAGCTATTGGCCCGAGATGCGCAAGACCGGCGGCCAGCGTAACTGGACGGCGATGATCTATCTCTCGCCGGTCGAGGGCGGGGGCGAGACCCATTTTCCGCGCTGCGAATTCATGGTGCCGCCGATCGAGGGGATGATCCTGATCTGGAACAACCTGAAGCCCGACGGTGCGCCCAACCCCTATAGCCTGCACGCCGCCCGGCCGGTGGCTCAGGGCACCAAATATGTCGTGACCAAATGGTTTCGCGAACGCCCCTGGGTTCGCTGACCCAGAACGTCGCGCGCCATTACACTTTGCGACATAAATGACTGGTTCCTGACAGCGCCGTTCCCGGACGGTTCAGCGAATCCACTCCATATTCAACATGTTGGTAAGGGAACCTGCCCCGCTTGAAGCGGTTGGAAGCGTCCCCGAGCCTCCAGATTGATGGGAGTAGAATTATGCGCAAGATCATCATCCTTGGCCTTCTTGCGGCCACCGTCGTCCCCAGCGTCGCTTCCGCCCAGTCCTATGGCGAAGCCCGCCGCAGCGAGCAGCGACTGCGCGAAGACCAGCGCGACCTGCGCGCGGCCCAGCGCTATGGCGATCGCCGCGATGTCCGCGAAGCCCGTCGCGATGTTCGCGACTCCCGCCAGGAAGCGCGCGAAGACTGGCAGGATTATCGCCGCAGCCACCGCGACGTCTATCGCGCCGGCAACTGGAATGCGCCCTTCCGCTATTCGCGCTGGAATGCCGGCGCCCAGCTTCGCCCGGCCTATTATAGCTCGCGCTATTATATCGCCGATCCCTATCGCTATCGCCTGCCCCGTCCGGCCGTCAATCAGCGTTGGGTCCGCCACTATAATGACGTGATGCTGGTGAATGTGCGCACCGGCCGGGTGATGACCGTCCATCGCGGCTTCTTCTGGTAAGCCGAACGACGAAACAGAAAAGGCCCCGGACAGCGATGTCCGGGGCCTTTCTTTACCCCCTTGGCCGCGCCCCCCGTTTCCGGGCGGGCGCGGCCGATGCCGTGCCAGGCACGCCATCAGTCCGAAAGGGGGGTGGACCGTTCGCGAAACGCCCCTCGCGCGCGATGGTTCCCCCGCTTCTTTCCGATCAGGCGGCGAGCGCCTGCGCAATCAGCTTGCGGCTGTTGTCGATGCCATAGAGCGCGATGAAGCTGCCCATGCGCGGCCCCTGATCGGCGCCCAGCAGCGTCTGGTAGAGCGCCTTGAACCAGTCGCGCAGCTCGGCGAAGCCAAAGGCTTCATCCTTGCCGATGGCATAGACGATATTCTGGATATCCTCCGCGCTGGCATCGGCCGGCAAGGCGGCCAGTTCTTCGTCCAGCTGGCGCAGTGCGGCGGCTTCGTTGGCGTGCGGCGCCCGGCGCTGGAGCGTCGGCGCGACGAAATCGCGATGATAGGCCAGTGCATGGCCGATCAGCGCGTCCAGTTCGGGATAGGTTTCCGCGCTGGCGCCGGGGACATAATTCTGGAGATAGCTCCACACCTGTTCCCGGCTGGCATCGCCCATCACGCCGACCAGATTGAGCAGCAGGCCGAAGGTCACCGGCAGCTCGCCCTGCGGCAGCTTGCCATCATGGATATGATGGACTGGATTGCCGAGCTGCTGCTCGATCGCCTGCTTGGGATAATTGCCGCGGAACTGCCAATATTCGTCGACCGCACGCGGGATCACGCCCATGTGCAACTGCTTGGCCTTCTTGGGCTCGCGATAGGCGTAGAAGGCCAGGCTTTCCTGCGGGCCATAGGTCAGCCATTGTTCGAGGCTGAGGCCATTGCCCTTGGACTTGGAGATCTTCTCGCCCTTTTCGTCGAGGAACATCTCGTAGTTGAAGCCCTCGGGCGGGCGGCCACCGAGCGCGCGGCAGATCTTCGATGACTGGGTGACCGAATCTATCAGATCCTTGCCCGCCATTTCATAGTCGACGCCCAGCGCATACCAGCGCATCGCCCAGTCGACCTTCCATTGCAGCTTGGCACCGCCGCCCAGGATCGACTGTTCGATCGTCTCGCCCCCAGGAACGGAAGTGTCCACGAAGCGAACGATACCAGCCTCGGCATCGACCACCTCGACCGGAACCTGCAGCACGATGCCGCTCTTGGGGCTGATCGGCAGCACCGGCGAATAGGTTGCCTGCCGCTCCTTGCGCAGGGTCGGCAGCATGATGTCCATGATCGCCTGATAACGGCGCAGCACCTGGCGCAGCGCTTCGTCGAAGGCGCCGGCCTGATAGCGTTCGGTCGCGGACACGAATTCATAGTCGAAGCCGAAGCTGTCGAGAAATTCGCGCAGCATCGCATTATTGTGATGCGCGAAGCTTCCATATTTCTCGAACGGATCAGGCACCTGCGTCAGCGGCTTGCCCAGATAGTCGGCCAGCATCGCCTGGTTCGGCACATTGTCCGGCACCTTGCGGAAGCCGTCCAGATCGTCGCTGAACGCCACCAGCCGGGTCGGGATGTCCGACAGCGCGTGGAAGGCATTGCGGACCATGGTGGTGCGCAGCACTTCGTTGAAGGTGCCGATATGCGGCAGGCCCGACGGGCCATAACCGGTCTCGAACAGGATATGGCCTTTCTCCGGCGCGCCATTGGGGTAACGCTTGAGAAGCTTGCGCGCCTCCTCATAGGGCCAGGCCTTGGACGCGTTCGCGGCGGTGCGGAGAATGTCGGATATGGTCATGATGCCAAAGCCCCTACCGCCGCAAGGGGCGAAAGGGAACGGCTTTTGGAGGCAAAAACGCGTTAAACCGGGCTTCATATTTAGATTTTGTTCACCCTGTTCCTCCATGGTCTGGTCATATGGAGGCTCCCATGCAGACACCCCGCAGCCGCGAACGGATTCCCGTCGACATCGCGATCACCATCACGACCGTGCTCGACAGCCTGGAAGGGACGATCGTCGATCTGAGCGCGGGCGGCGCGCAGGTCGTCGGCTGTTCGCTGCCGACCGGAAGCCAGTGTCAGCTGGATATTGATGGCTATAGCGTGTTCGGCACGGTGCGCTGGTCGGAAGAGGACCGGATGGGCATCCGTTTCCCCTATATCCTGACCGAAGGGCCGTTGTTCGAACAGCTGGAAATGGCGCGCCTGGCCCGCCGCGCGCCGGTGGCGTTCCAGCCCCGACCGGCTGCGCCCGCCTTCACCTATTCCGGCCCCATGGGTTTTGGCCGCCGGACCAATTGATCGGCGCATTTCGGTTTCCCTTTTGTTCGCCTTGCCCTAAGCCGGGCGGGTGATCGATCCTGCTGCCCTGCCCGCCCTCCATGCCAGCCATGGCGGCATCTGGCTGCGCGAAGGCAGCCGCACCATGGGCGTTGCCAAGGGGCAGGCCATTGCCCGCACCGCCGAGACGCCGACGCTGCTGCTCAATGCACCGTTGACCGGCCAGCGGCTGGGCTATCCCGATCTCAATGGCCTCGACCTGCTGGAACTCTGGGCCTTCGTCCATCCCGCGCGCTTCCTGGTGCCCACGCCCAAGGGGCTGGCCGAGGCGCTGGACCTGCCGCAGCCGGGACAGGAAGGCGATATCCCGGCCCTGTTGCAAATGGCGGCGCGCGCGCTGCTCGACCGGCTCGATTCCCCGGAATGGAAAGAAAGAGAAGGCGGCTGGACCGCGGCGCAGGCGCTGCACCGGCTGCGCTGGCCCTGGTCGCCGCTGGTCGCGCCGCGCATCAGCCGCCCGGCTGAGGCGGAACGCTGGCTCTTTTCCAAGCTGCCCGAATGGGAGGAGGCCGCGCCCCGCCCTGCCCCGCGCACCGTCGCGATGGAGGAGGAGGCCGTGCTGGCGCGGCTCGACAGCCTGACCGGACCGGGCGCCGAACCCCGCCCCGGCCAGCGCGCCTATGCCGCCGCCGCAATGGAGGCCTTTCGCCCGCGCAGCCATCGCGACCAGCCCAATATGCTGCTGGCGGAAGCCGGCACCGGCATCGGCAAGACGCTGGGCTATCTCGCCCCCGCCTCGCTCTGGGCCGCGCAGGCGCAGGGCACGGTGTGGATATCCACCTATACCAAGGCGCTGCAACGCCAGCTCGACCGGGAATCGCTGCGCCTCTTCCCCGATCCGGCGACCGCCGCGCGACGCGTGGTGGTGCGCAAGGGGCGGGAAAATTATCTCTGCCTGCTCAATCTGGAAGATGCGTTGCAGGGCGGCTTTGCCGGCCGCGCCGCCATATTGGCGCAACTGGTCGCGCGCTGGGCCGCCTTCTCCAAGGATGGCGACATGGTGGGCGGCGACCTGCCCGGCTGGCTGCCCATCCTGTTCCGCCGCAACGGATCGACCGCGCTGACCGACCGGCGCGGCGAGTGCATCTATGCCGGTTGCCCGCATTATCGGAAATGCTTCATCGAGCGGTCGGCGCGGGCATCGGCCGAGGCGGACATCGTCATCGCCAATCATGCGCTGGTGATGATCAACGCCGCGCGCGGCCGCGAGACAGGGCAGCGCCCCCAACGCATCGTCTTCGACGAGGGCCATCATCTGTTCGACGCGGCCGACTCGACCTTCTCGGTCGCGCTGTCGGGGCAGGAGGCAATCGAGCTGCGGCGCTGGGTGATGGGACCGGAAGGCGGATCGCGCGGCCGCCGCCGGGGCCTGGCCGCGCGCCTGTCCGACCTTGCCAGCTATGACGAGGAAGGCGGCGAGGCGATCCGCACCGCGGTCGAAGCTGCGCGCGCCCTGCCGGCCGACGACTGGCTGAAGCGAATCGTGGCAGGTGAGCCTTTCGGTCCGCTGGAGGAATTGCTTGCCACGGTGCGCGGCACCGTCTTCGCGCGCGCCGCCGACAGCGGCGAGGCGGATGCCGGCTATGGGCTGGAGACCGAACTGGCCGAGCCCGATGGCCCGCTGGTCGAGGCGGCACAGGAAGCGGCGATCGCGCTCGATACGCTGCTGAAGCCGCTGGTTCGACTATCCAAGCGGCTGGAGGCAGTGCTGGAGGATGCGCCCGACTGGCTCGACGGCGCGGCGCGGGCGCGGATCGAAGGGGCGATCGGATCGCTCGGTTGGCGCCGCGACCTGATCAGCGCCTGGCTGGCGCTGCTGGCGCGGATCGGCGGCCCGGCCGACCCCGATTTCGTCGACTGGATGACCGTCGATCGTGTGGAAGGGCGCGAATATGATATCGGGCTGCACCGCCACTGGCTCGACCCGACCCGGCCGCTGGCCGAGGCGGTGTTGCAACCCGCGCAGGGGGTGATCGTCACCTCCGCCACGTTGAAGGGCGGCGGCGACTGGTCCAATGCCGAGGCGCGCAGCGGCGTCACCCACCTGCCCCACAGCGCCGAACGGTTCGAGGCGGCGAGTCCGTTTGACTATCCCGATCGCGCCGAAGTGCTGATCGTCACCGACATCAAGCGCGGCGACATCGCCGCCATGTCGGGTGCCTATGCCCGGCTGATCGAGGCATCGGGCGGCGGCACGCTGGGCCTGTTCACCGCGATCCGGCGGCTGCGGGCCGTGCATGCGCGCATCGCCGACCGGCTCGCCCGCGCCGGCCTGCCGCTCTATGCCCAGCATGTCGATCCGATGGATACCGGCACATTGGTCGATATCTTCCGCGACGATCCGCGTGCTTCGCTGCTGGGCACCGACGCGCTGCGCGATGGCGTCGACGTGCCCGGTCATTCGCTGCGGCTGGTGGTGATGGAGGGCGTGCCCTGGTCCAAGCCGACCGTGCTGCATGCCGCCCGGCGCTTGGCGGGGGGTGGCAGCGCCTATGACGACCGGCTGATCCGCGCGCGTCTGGCGCAGGCGTTCGGTCGGCTGATCCGACGCGCCGAGGACAAGGGCAGTTTCGTGATCCTGTCCGCCGCCATGCCGAGCCGACTGCTGAGCGCCTTCCCGCCGGGCACGCCGATCCGCCGGCTGACGCTGGACGAGGCGATCATCGCCGTCAGCGCAAAGATGCAGGCGCGGGACATGCAGGACGCTGGTCTTGGCGACCGAACAACGTTAGGGCATCAGGGAAGCGAACCCGGCATGCGGTGACCCGACAGGGCACGGCGCCTTTGTTTTCTGCGTTTTTGCGAGTCGGCAGGAGATATTCCGCCGCGACAAGGCGCGAGGAGCTGGAGCGAGAATGAAGCGGTTGACCCTGTTGCGCCATGCCAAGTCCGATTGGGACGATCCGGTCGCGCGGGATTTTGATCGGCCGCTCAACCGCCGGGGAGAAAAGGCCGCGCTGCTGATGGGCCAGTTCGCCGCGCGCAAGGATATGCGGTTCGACCTGCTGGTCGCCTCCCCCGCTGCCCGCGTCGTCCAGACGCTCGACACCTTCTTCACTGGTTATGGCGAAACGCTGGACGCGCGCTGGGACCGGCGCATCTATCTGGCCTCCGCCCCGACCCTGATCGACGTGCTGCGCGATTTGCCGGATGAGGCGGACAGCGTGCTGATGGCAGGCCATAATCCCGGCTTCGAGGAACTGATCCTGAGCCTGGTCCCCGATGATGGCGCCAATCCGCTGCGCGAGGATGTGGAGATCAAATTCCCGACCGCCAGCATCGCGGTGATGGATCTCGCCATCGACCAGTGGGACGCGACGACGGACAAGTGCGGCACATTGCTGAGCTTCACCCGCCCCCGCGACCTGGACCCGGCTCTGGGGCCGGGATCGCGCTGAGCTTGACCACGCCGATTCACTGGCGCCCGGCCGTCGCCTCCGATACCTCCGCATTGTCGATATTGGGCGGCGCCACCTTCCTGGCCAGCTTTGCCCATGACCATCCCGGCGAGGCGCTGGTCGCCCATATCCGCAAGGCGCATGGCGAGGACTATTATCGTGCAGCCCTCGCCGATCCGGCCCAGACGATCCTGATCGGCGAGACGCCATTGGGCGCGCCGGTGGGCTATGCACTGATCACGCCGCCCGACCTGCCGGTACCGACCGACGACCGGGCGGATGTCGAACTCAAGCGCATCTATCTGCTGAGCGGATGGCAGGGCGGCGGCAATGGCGATGCGCTGATGGCGCTGGTGCTGGCGGAGGCCCGGCGACGCGGCGCTCGCCGGCTGCTGCTGGCCGTCTATCCACAGAATGATCGGGCGCGGCGCTTCTATGCCCGGCATGACTTTGTCGAGATCGGCGAACTGACCTTCATGGTCGGGGACGTGCCGTTCCGCGACCTTGTCTATGCCCGGACGCTCTGAGCGGGATCAGCGACCCAAGGCGCGCGCCAGATCGGCCCGGATGGCTTCGAGCCGGGCGATCAGGTCCGGCTCCGGCGTCGCGGCGGGCAGCGGATCGACCGCTATGTCGTCCGTGCCATCGGCCAGCGCCTTCTGCGCGCCCTTGACCGTGAAGCCCTCGACATTGAGCAACTGGTTGATGCGCCGTGCCAGCGCCACATCGGCAGGACGATAGTAGCGCCGGTTGCCCGATCGCTGGAGCGGACGCAATTGCGGAAAGCGGGTTTCCCAATAGCGCAAAATATGTTGGGCAAGACCCAGCTCTGTCGCCAGTTCGCTGATGGTCAGAAATGCGCCCTCGGCCTTTTCCATGGGCGCAATGTTGCACCCATAGTCCCGTAAAGGTCAACTACGGTAAATATACGCCAATATTACAAAAGCTGACCGAATTGCCTCAGGTCGAGGCAACCCGGTCCCGCATCGTCTGGCTCGCGCGGAATGTGAGCACCCGGCGCGGCTCGATCGGCACCTCGATCCCGGTCTTCGGGTTGCGCCCCATGCGCTCATTCTTGTCGCGCAGGACGAAGGTACCGAAACTCGAAATTTTCACATTTTCGCCGCGCTCCAGCGCAGTCGACATATGCTCCAGGATCGATTCGACCAGTGCCGCCGCTTCCGCGCGGGACAAGCCAATGTGACGATTGACGCTCTCCGCCAGATCAGCGCGGGTCAGTGTGCCAGTGCCGGTCATCGCAAATCCCCAATGTGCCCCCCTGCATCATCTGCCAGGGCAAATGATTGCGACACAAATGTGATGCATGTTGGGTGATTCGGCAAGCAGGTCAGATACGTAGGGGCGATCGTTTCGCCGCCGTATCAGACCCGCAGGACGCAGGCGCCCCAGGTGAAGCCACCGCCCATCGCTTCCAGCACGATCAGATCGCCGGCCTTGATCCGACCATCGCGGGTCGCCGCATCCAGCGCCAGCGGCACCGAGGCGGCCGAGGTGTTGGCATGCTGGTCGACGGTGACGACGACCTTGTCCGGGGACAGTTTGAGCTTGCGCGCGGTCGCGTCGAGAATCCGGGCATTGGCCTGGTGCGGCACCAGCCAGTCGATGTCGGCGGGCGTCATCTCCGCCATCGCCATCACTTCCTTGAGCACGGTGGCGAGATTCACCACCGCATGGCGGAAGACTTCCTGCCCCTTCATGCGGACCTTGCCCACCGTCTGGGTGGTCGAGGGACCGCCATCGACATAGAGAAGCTGGTTGTGGCGGCCATCGGCATGCAGCTTGGCAGCGAGGATGCCACGCTGGCCGTCCGCGCTTTCCTCCGCGCCGAGCACGACGGCGCCGGCACCATCGCCGAACAGCACGCAGGTCGCGCGGTCTTCCCAATCGAGAATACGGCTGAAGGTTTCCGCGCCGATCACCAGCGCGCGCTGCGCCGCGCCCGAGCGGATCATCGAATCGGCGACCGTCATCGCATAGAGGAAGCCCGAGCAGACGGCCGCGACGTCGAAGGCGACGCAGTCATCGATGCCGAGCGCAGCCTGCACCAGCGTGGCGCTGGCCGGGAAAGTCTGGTCAGGGGTGGCGGTCGCCAGGATGATGAGGTCGATATCCTGCGCGGCGAGGCCAGCGGCCTCCAGCGCGCGCTTCGCGGCGTCAGTCGCCAGCGTGGTCGTGGTCTCCCCCTCGCCGGCAATATAGCGGGTGCGGATGCCGGTCCGTTCGACGATCCATTCGTCGCTGGTGTCGACGGTCTGCGCCAGTTCCGCATTGGTGACGACGCGTGCGGGCAGGGCCGAGCCCGTGCCCAGGAGAACGGATCGACGCATCACTTGACGGGCAGCTCCAATTTGGACGCGACGGCGGACAGATCCTGCACCCCGGCCATATCGGCGGCGATGCGTCGCGTGATATCCTCTTCCAGCAGGCGGGCGGCGACATGCACCGCATTGGCCACGCCCTTGGCATCGGCGCTGCCATGGCTCTTCACCACGACCCCGTTGAGGCCAAGGAAGACGGCGCCATTATGGTTATTGGGATCGAGATGATGCTTGAGCAGGTGCATCGCCGGCTTCGAGATCAGGAAGCCGATCTTCGACCGCAGCGAACTGGAGAAGGCGCGGCGCAGCAGGTCGGCGACGAAGCGGGCGGTGCCCTCGGCCGTCTTGAGCGCGACATTGCCCGAAAAGCCGTCGCACACGATCACGTCGGTTTCGCCGCGGCCGATCTTGTCGCCTTCGGTAAAGCCGTCGAACGAGAATGGCAGGGTGTCGGCCGCGCGCAGCACGGCGGCGGCATCACGGATCTCGTCCGTGCCCTTGAGCTCTTCGGTGCCGATGTTGAGCAGCCGAACGCGCGGCCGCTCCAGATCGAGGGCGATGCGGGCATAGGCCGCGCCCATCACCGCGAACTGGACGAGATTGCGCGCATCGCACTCGGTATTGGCACCAAGGTCGAGCATGACGACATCATTGTCGCCAAGGGTGGGCAGCATCGCTGCCAGCGCAGGTCGATCGACGCCGGGCATGGTACGCAGCGCCAGCTTCGCCATCGCCATGAGCGCACCGGTATTGCCGGCGGAAACCGCCGCACCGGCATCACCCGATTTCACGGCGTTGATCGCCATGCTCATCGAGCTGCTCTTCTTGCGAATCGCGACGCTGGGCTTGTCCGTGCCCTCGACGATCGTGTCGGAATGCACGACTTCCGACGCCGCCCGCAAATTGGGGTGGTTGTCGAGAGCCGCCTTGATCCGGGTCTCGTCGCCGAAAAGGGTGAAGCGGAGTCCTTCGTGCCGGCGACGGGCAAGCGCAACGCCTGCCATCATCACCCGCACGCCTTCATCCCCGCCCATCGCGTCAATTGCGATTCGCGGTTGGCTGGACACTGAGATCACCCCTTTGCGGAGATCGAAAAAGTCTTACGCCCCGACGGCGATGACTTCGCGGCCGTTATAATGGCCGCACGCGTCGCACAGATTGTGGGGACGCTTCAGTTCACCGCAGTTCGAGCATTCCTGGAATGCTTCGACGCGCAGCGAATCGTGGCTACGACGCATGCCACGCTTGGACGGGGAAGTTTTCCTTTTGGGGACAGCCATGTCGGCACCTGTTTCCGTAATTAAATCTGGTTATGCGACTGGCCGGTTTCCAAATGAGACGCCGACGGCACGGGTGCCGCAGACCATGCGGCCCGGTTGATCGCGAAGCCCTGCGCCTATAGCCGTTTTTGCAGATGGTGCAAGTCCTTCCTTGCCCGCCGGCCCGCCGCGCCTATGGTGACGGCCCGTCGAATAGGGGGATGCCCATGTTGTTGCCGATCACGCTTACACTGGCCGCGGCCTGTGCGCTCATCAATTTCTGGCTGGCGGTGCGCTGTGCGCGAATCCGCGTGGGCGCGAAGCTTTTGCACGGCGACTCGGGGAATATGTTGCTGGCCCGACGAATGCGGGCGCACGCCAATTTCATCGAATATACGCCGATCGTGCTGATTCTCTTTGGCCTGATCGAAATGGCGATCGGCGCGCCGCTGTGGCTGTGGATCGGGGCGATGATCTATGCGCTGGCGCGAATCGCCCATGGCTTTGGCATGGACGCGGACAAGCCGACGGTTTGGCGCGCGGGCGGCGCGCTGCTCACCTGGATCGTGATGCTCGGCCTGGCGGTCGCGGCGCTCTATGTCGCCTATGGCGCGACTCGCGCCGTGCCTGCCCCGCCGGCGATGGCGCGCGTTTAACCGAGAACGGAATCGGCCACATAGGGATTGGTCCGCCGTTCATAGGCGAAATTGCTCATCTCGCCATGACCGGGGACGAAAGCGGTCTGGCCGCCCAGCGGCCAGAGTTTGCCAGTGATCGCGTCGATCAAGTCCTGATGATTGCCGCGCGGAAAGTCCGTGCGGCCGATCGATCCCTTGAACAGCACGTCGCCCACGATCGCGAGTTGGCTCGGCGCATGGTGGAAGACGACATGGCCGGGCGTGTGGCCGGGGCAATGATAGACGTCGAAAGTCAGATTGCCGACCGTCACCTGGTCGCCGTCGACCAGCCAGCGGCTGGGCTCGAAACTCTCACCGGGGATACCCCAGCGCTCGCCATCCTGCGGCAGCCGATCGATCCAGAAGCGATCATCCTCATGCGGCCCCTCGATCGGGACATTGAGGTCGCGGGCCAGCACGCCGGCCTGGCCGCAATGGTCGATATGGCCATGGGTGACGAGGATCTTTTCGATCGTGACGCCATGCTGCTCAGCAGCGCGCTTGAGCACCGGCAGGTCGCCGCCCGGATCGACAAAGGCGCCGCGCATCGTTTCCGTACACCAGAACAACGTGCAATTCTGCTGCAGCGGGGTGACGGGGATCAGGGCGGCTTTGAGCGGCGGCGTGGTCATCGCGCTGATGTGGCGAAGCGGCATGGCGAGCGCAAGGGCGTCAACACTCCGGCGTCGCTGCCCCTTATGCCAGCCCTTCAGCGGCGAAAGGTTCAGCCAAGCTGATGCTGTCTAGAACCTTGGCGGTTTCATCGCGGACGCGCAGCATCACCCGGTGCAGGCGACATTCGCTTTCGGGCAGGCAGTTGGTACATGTTTCATGCGCGAAACGGCTGGCGCAGGGGGTCAGAGCCAGTGATCCCCGCGTCAGGCGGACGATATCGCCATAGCTGATGTCGACCGGTGCCAGCGCCAGCCAATAGCCGCCGTCGCGGCCCCGCTGGGTCGCCACCAGCCCTTCGCGCGACAGTTCGGACAGGATCACCGTCAGGAATTTCGCCGGGATATTCTGGCGCGTCGCAATCTCGTTTAGAGGCACGGGCCCCTGGCGATAGCGGTCGGCAAGATGCTGGAGCGCGCGGATGGCGTAACGGGTCTTCTGGGACAACATGGTCTGTTCGTTATTCGCCTGCGGCCCGGCTTTGGCAAGTCGAGCCGCAGAGTAGAGAAGGGAAAATGCGCTTTAATTTGCGCGATATCGCCGATCAGGGCGTCGTACCGCCCAGCGCGTCGCGGGCCTGTCTGGGAAAGTCGCTGAAAATGCCATCGACACCGGTCGCCGCGATCGCCTGAACATAGCCGGCGAAATCGCCCCGGCCCTGCGGATCATCCGGGCGCTTATACTGGTCGGGCAGGAAGTTGTTTTCCATCCGGAGCGTCCAGATATGCACCTGAAGCCCGGCATCATGGGCGCGGCCCACCAGCGCCGTGGGCCCTTCAGGCGCCAGCACCATGGCGGCGGACGGACCAAGACCGGTGGCATAGCCGGCAATGGCCTCCAGCCCCGATACGGTCATCATGTCGGCATAGGTGGTACCCGGCTCGTCGGCGGGCCCGCCCTCTGCATCGACCAGCTGGATCAGGCGCAGCCGGGTCGCTTCATGCAGCGCCTTCAAATTGCCGACCTCGAACGACTGGATGAAGACCGGATCGTCGGCATTGGTGTAGCCATATTTGCCGAGCAGATCGAGCAGCACCTGCTGATGCGGCAGACCGATGCCGGCGAAATAGCTGGGATGCTTGGTTTCGGGATAGAGGCCGATGCGACGATGCTGCTCCGCCTCCTTGGCCCGGACCAGCTTCAATATCTCCTCGAAGGTCGGGATGAGATAAAGGTCGTTGAAGCGGACATTGGCCGGACGCAGATCAGGCAGGCGCTCACGCGCCCGCAAGGTGCGCAATTCGGCGAGGGTGAAATCCTCCGTGAACCAGCCGGTCATGGCCACGCCGTCGATCGTCTTGGTCGTCCTGCGATCGGCAAATTCGGGATGGTCGGCGACGTCGGTGGTGCCACCAATCTCATTCTCATGCCGGGCGACCAGCACGCCATCCTTGGTCAGGACCAGATCAGGCTCGATATAGTCGGCACCCTGGTCGATCGCCCGCTCATAGCTGGCGAGCGTATGTTCAGGCCGCTCCCCGCTGGCACCGCGATGCGCGATGATCAGCGGGTCGGCGGCCCGGACGGCAGAGAGGGGGAGCAGGCCCATCATCAGCAATGCCCCGATGCCCAGCAGCCCCCGTCCGATCACGCCATCACGCCTTTCAGCGCATTTTCATAAGTCGTCGCCTTGAAGCCGACGATCGTGCCCTTGCCGGTGTCGAGGATCGGGCGCTTGATCATCGACGGGTTGGTGATCATCAGCAGGATCGCCTTGTCCGCATCGATATGCGCCTTGTCACCCGCGTCGAGCGCCTTGAAGGTGGTGCCGGAGCGGTTGAGGATGGTTTCCCAGCCATGCTCCATCACCCATTCCTCCAGCTTGGCCTTGTCGACGCCCGCGACCTTATAATCGTGGAAGCTGTAGGCGACGCGCTCATTATCCAGCCAGTTGCGGGCCTTCTTGATCGTGTCGCAATTCTTGATGCCGTACATGGTAATCATGATGCTGTATCCCTGTTACCCTTTGAAGGCAGTGACTTCGATTTCGATCTTCATCTCCGGCTTGATGAGGCCAGCGACGACGCAGCTGGCGGCCGGGCGGATTTCGCCAAAGATGGGCGCTGTGGCCTTGCCCAGATCGTCCCAATAGGCAGGGTCGGTGATATAATAGGTGACGCGCACGACATCGGCAAAGGAGAAGCCGGCGTCTTCGAGCGCCTTGCCGATCACCTTGAGCGCGTTGACGCCCTGATCGACCACGCTTTCGGGCATGATCTTGGTTTCGGGATCGGTGCCGGTGGTGCCGGCGACGAAGCACCAGTCGCCCTGGACGACGGCGCGCGAATAGCCGACCTGCGCCTCGAAGGGCGAGCCGGAGGAAATGAGCTGGCGGGACATGGAGGGATTCCTGTTGCGATGCGAAAAGGATCGGGGCGAAAAGGATCGCGACGGCCTTTGCCCCCTTGGTTCCGCGCTGTCCAGTGCGTTTCCGGGCGCGCTTGCACGGAACGGGAAAATGGGGTGATCGTTGGAGGGGGACATGCCCCTGCAAGGAGACGCGCCATGACGATGTCCGACAATCGCCCTTTCCCCGACGAGAGTGAGGAGAATAGCGAACAGGCCGATGCCGGCACCCAGGCGAACGACGTCGCCGACGATGCGCTGGGCCGGAGCAGCGACCTGAGCGAAGAGAGCGAGCATGGCGGGCGGAGCAACCCGGCGCAGATCATCCCCGACGATGTCCCCGACCTGGTCGACAAGATGAACGAGATGGACCGGTCCGGCTGGATCGACGAGGGCGCGTTCGACGGCGAGCCGCGCATGGACGACGAGGATGATGGCGAGGAAGACGAAATCCTCAATGAGGATGACGACTAGCCGCTAGCGGGGGTGCGCCTGTGCCGGCGCGAGGCCGAAATTGATCATGCCGCGCGCCATATGGCCGAGCGCTTCCGCCATGGCGTCGGCGATGTCGGTGTCGAGATCTTCCTGCAGGGCGATGGCGCAGGCGGCCGCCGTCGCCCATTGATCGGCCAGTTGCGGCGTGATCGGAAAGGCGCGGTGCAGCGACATGATGCAGGTGCCGCGCTGAAACCAGTCGCGTGGGCCGCCCAGCCAGCCGCACAGGAAGCGGGTGAGGCCGTGGCGCACCACGGAGAGGTCGGCGGCATGAATGGCGCGCAGCTCGACATAGGCCGGGTCGCTTTCCAGCAGGTCATAGAAGCGGTTTGCGATAGCGCGGACGACCGGTTCGCCGCCGATGCGGACATAGGGGCTGGGCGGCGCGGCGGCGTTCATGCGGCAATCTCCATGGGCTGAGGCCGGCGCACCCTGCGCATCCCCTGCGCTTCCCACATTGATCCCGATCAAACGCCGGTTCGCCCCGAAATGGCGACAAGCCGGATCAGATTTAACCCTCTGTTTTTCTTGAACCTGCTAGGGGCGCGCCATGTCCAGACGCCCCGACCGATTCACCCCCGACCGCATCGACACATTCTGGCGCCGGGAGGCGGCGCGGCGCAGCGGCTTCAGCGGCAAGACACTGGGATTGGTGCTGGCGCTGGGGATGATGATCGGCTGGCAGGCGCCCGACTGGTGGGCGCGGCTGGCACCCGAGATCGCGATGCCGACGGCGTCGACCGGCACCGCTCCGTCAAGCGCCAGCGCCGACCAGCTATCGGCCGATTTCGGCTATTGCCATAGCGGCGGCGGGACCAATTGCGTCGTCGATGGCGACACTTTCTGGTTCCGGGGCGAGAAATATCGGATCGCCGACATCGACACGCCCGAAACCCATGGGCCGCGCTGCTCGGAGGAAGGCGCGCTGGGCGCGCGGGCAACCAGCCGGTTGCAGCAATTGATGAATGCCGGCCCCTTCTCGCTGGAGATCGACGGACGGGCGACCGACAAATATGGCCGGGCGCTGCGGATCGTGACGCGTGATGGTCAGTCGATCGGCCAGCAGCTGGTGGACGAAGGGCTGGCCCGGACCTGGGACGGACGCCGCCACCCCTGGTGCTGAAAAAAGGGGGCGTCCTAGCCCCCTTTTTCCGATCAGCGGCAGCTGAGGCTGCCGCGGTCGATCTCGCGGCCGAGCAGCGCGCCGGCGCCGCCGCCGATCAATATGCCCGCCGTGTTGGAATAGCCGCGATCGAGCTGGCCGCCGATCAGTGCGCCGATCGCGCCGCCGATGATGAGGCCGGTGGTCCCATCCGAACGGCGGCAATAATAGCGGTCGTCATAACCGCGATAGATGCGCATGCTGCGGTCGACCCGGATCGGCGCATAGCCGCCGCGATAATAGCGGTCGGGGCGATAGCGGCCGCCATAGCGCGGATCGGGCCGGTTCCAGTCATAGGCGTAGACCGGCGGGCCGGGCCGGCGATAATTGCCACGGGGCGGCGGCGGGCGATGGTTGCCGGGACGGCCATATTGGGGCGGACGACCATTGCCGGGCCGGCCCGGCTGGGGCGGGCGGCCTGCCCCCGGCCGGCCGGGCTGGGGCGGACGCTGGGCACCGGGGCGACCACCCTGGGGCGGTCGCTGGGCATGATTGCCGCCATGGCTGGGCGGCCGATGCGCGTTGGAACCGCCGGGACGGCCATGCTGGCTGCCACCGGGGCGATGATCGTTCGGCCGATGCTGGGCAGCAGCAGGCAGAGTGGAAATGGCCATCGCCCCAAGGGCGAGCGTGGCGATCATGGCCTTCAGGGCATTGGGCATCGCATCGGTCCTCCACTTTCCGCATCGACGGGATGCGGGTCAGAACTGTTTGCCGGGAACAATGTTGCATGATCGAAACAGAATGACGAGACCAAGCGCAGCCCCCCTCTCCCGAAATAGGAAATGCTGCGCTTAACTTCGCATATTTCCCGCACATTCTGACATTTAATTTCCAACATTTGTCACTTTGGAACAAGTGAGCGTCAAAGACAGGCCCGACGCCAGACGGCAATATAGGCCTGCGGGAAGGAATAGGACAGCGCGTCCGCGACGCCCGCCCTGCGCCTTTCAGAGCGTGTTGGCGATGATGGCGCGCTGGCTGTTGTCGAGACCGTCCAGCGCCGCGGTCGCGGTCTGATCCGCGCCGGCCTGATCACCGCCATCGCTGCCCACGAACTGGATCGCGCTCAGCAGCACCAATATCGCCCAGAGCAGGGCCATCCAGCGGCTGGTGAAGAGGGAGCGGAGTCGGACGCCGAACATGGCGACCGGTCTGGCATGGCGGCGGTTAAGGAAGCGTCACGCCCGCCGCGCCGATCAGCCCGGCGCCGGCGGGAAGGCCGGGGTGCGGGACGGCAAGCCGGATGGCGGGCTGGTCAGCAGCAGCCGGTCGAGCTGCGCATAGCCCAGGCAGCGATGGCAATAGGCAAAGTCGAAGGCCGTGTTGAGGATCCAGGCCTGGGTCGCGACGTCCCAGGCCGCCCAGGCTTCGCGCGTAACCTGATCGCTGCCGCAGACATTGCAGACGAAGACGTAAAATGGCGGAGATGGGGGATCGACGGCGCTGCTCATGACCGGACCATAGCCCAGGACATCGCCATTCCGGCGCGAGACTGGTCCGTTATGGACGCGATGCGGGGCGCTCCAGCAGCGCACAAAAAAGGGGAGGCGCTCCCCGCGCCTCCCCTCCCCTCGAACAGGTCGAAAGCCCTTTGCAAGCTGCCGTGATGCTGGCTGATCAGCAGCCTTAAACGCGTCAGCGCCGCGCGGGCTTGATCACAGCGCGACGCGCATGGCGCGTCGCGCTGTGATCTTATTCCGCCGCGATGCCGGCGGCCTTGAACATGTCCGGATCGCTTTCGTCGACATTGGCCGCTTCGGCGCCCTTGAGCTTCTTGCGGCGGTCGAACGCGTCCCAGACGTCGTTCCACTGGCCACGGGTCGCGCCCTTCGAATATTCGGTCGCGCGGGTTTCGAAGAAATTGGCATGCTCCACGCCGTTGAGCAGCGGGGTCAACCAGGGCAGCGGATGCTCGTCGATCATGTAGATGGGCTTGAGGCCCAGCTGCCCCAGGCGCCAGTCGGCGATGTAGCGGACATATTTCTTGATGTCCTTGGGCGTCATGCCGGGGACCGGGCCCATTTCGAAGACCAGGTCTACGAACGCGTCCTCGATGCGGACGGTCTTCTGGCACATGTCCATGATGTCGTCCTTGACCGATGCGGTCAGGCAGTCGCGTTCCTTCACGAAGCTGTGGAACAGCTTGATGATGCCTTCGCAATGCAGGGTTTCGTCGCGGACCGACCAGGTGACGATCTGGCCCATGCCCTTCATCTTGTTGAAGCGCGGGAAGTTCATCAGCATCGCGAAGGAGGCGAAGAGCTGGAGGCCTTCGGTGAAGCCGCCGAACATCGCCAGCGTCTTGGCAATATCCTCGTCCGTGTCGACGCCGAACTGGGCGAGATAGTCATGCTTGTCCTTCATCTCCTTATATTGGAGGAAGGCCGAATATTCGCTTTCGGGCATGCCGATCGTGTCGAGCAGATGCGAGTAGGCGGCGATATGGACCGTTTCCATGTTGCTGAACGCGGTCAGCATCATCTTGATCTCGGTCGGCTTGAACACGCGACCGTACTTCTCGTGGTAGCAATCCTGCACTTCCACGTCGGCCTGGGTGAAGAAGCGGAAAATCTGGGTCAGCAGGTTGCGCTCATGGTCACTGAGCTTCTGCGCCCAGTCACGGCAATCCTCGCCCAGAGGCACTTCCTCGGGCAGCCAGTGGAGCTGCTGCTGGCGCTTCCAAAATTCATAGGCCCAGGGATATTCGAAGGGCTTGTAGACCTTGGAGGCTTGAAGAAGGGGCATCGTCGAACTCCTCAGTTCGCAAAATAAGTAAAAAGTGCAGCGACGATCAGTCCGATCGCACCAATGATAATTTCTCGGCGCCCCCTCTTGCGAACGGCCGCCATGTCATCCGGCGGGGTTGTGCCATAGGCCTGCCAACTCCGTCGTTGTTCAAAATAGGTCTCTTCACCGCTGGCGATGAAGGCGGCATTTTGTTCCGCAATTCGCCCCGAGCAGATCATGGCATAGACACCATAACCGATCGAGAAGAGCGAGATAGCTACCAGGAATGCCATGGTTAGATGCTCTTGCTCAACGTGGCGCGGGCCCAGCGTTGGGTGAACAGCGCCCCGCGCTGTTCAGGCCATGCCGGGGGCATGGCCGACCCAACACTCTCTCCCACAAGGGGAGAGGAAATTAAGGCGTCACTGGCAGGCGAGGCACTCGTCATAGTCGGTGGTCTCGCCGATCTCGAACTTGGGGGCGTCGATCGTGTTGTCCGCTTCCACGCCACCGGCGAAGCCGGCGCGCTGCACCGACTTGGAGCGCAGATAATAGAGCGACTTGATGCCCAGTTCCCAGGCGCGGAAGTGGAGCATCAGCAGATCCCACTTCTCGACATCGGCCGGGATGAACAGGTTCAGCGACTGGGCCTGGTCGATATAGGGGGTACGATCGGCCGCCAGTTCGAGCAGCCAGCGCTGGTCGATCTCGAAGCTGGTCTTGTACACATCCTTTTCTTCCTGGGTCAGGAAGTCGAGATGCTGGACCGAGCCGCCGCGTTCCAGGATCGAGTTCCACACGGCGCTCGAATCCTTAGCCTTTTCGACCAGCAGCTTTTCCAGATAGGGGTTCTTCACCGCAAAGCTGCCCGAGAGCGTCTTGTGGGTGTAGATGTTCGCCGGGATCGGCTCGATACAGGCCGAGGTGCCGCCGCAGATGATCGAGATCGACGCGGTCGGCGCGATCGCCATCTTGCAGGAGAAGCGCTCCATCACGCCCTGATCGGCGGCGTCGGGGCACGGCCCGCGCTCCTGCGCCAGCATCATCGACGCCTCGTTCACCTTGGCATTGATATGCTTGAAGATGCGCAGGTTCCACGACTTGGCCATGGCGCCTTCGAACGGGATGCCCCGTGCCTGCAGGAAGCTGTGGAAGCCCATGACGCCCAGGCCGACCGAGCGTTCGCGGCTGGCGCTATATTTGGCGCGGGCCATTTCCGGCGGGGCGCGGTCGATATAGTCCTGCAGCACATTGTCGAGGAAGCGCATGATGTCTTCCGCGAAGGTCGGATGATCCTTCCACTGATCCCAGGTTTCCAGGTTCATTGAGGAGAGGCAGCAGACCGCCGTGCGATCCTGGCCGAGATGGTCGCGACCCGTCGGCAGGGTGATTTCCGAACAGAGGTTCGACGTCGAGACCTTGAGCCCCAGGTCGCGGTGATGCTTGGGCATCATCCGGTTCACCGTGTCGGAGAAGACGATATAGGGTTCGCCGGTGGCGAGACGAACCTCGACCAGCTTCTGGAACAGCGCGCGAGCATTGACGGTGCCGCGCACCGACTGGTCCTTGGGGCTGCGCAGGTTGAAATCACTGCCGTCGCGCACCGCTTCCATGAACTCGTCGGTCAGCAGCACGCCATGGTGCAGGTTGAGCGCCTTGCGGTTGAAATCGCCGCTCGTCTTGCGGATTTCGAGGAACTCCTCGATCTCCGGGTGGGAGACGTCGAGATAGCAGGCGGCCGAGCCGCGACGCAGCGAGCCCTGGCTGATCGCCAAGGTCAGCGAATCCATCACGCGGACGAAGGGGATGATGCCGCTGGTCTTGCCGTTGAGGCCGACCGGCTCACCGATGCCGCGCACGCTGCCCCAATAGGTGCCGATGCCGCCGCCGCGCGAGGCGAGCCAGACATTCTCGTTCCAGGTGTTGACGATGCCTTCCAGGCTGTCGTCGACCGAGTTCAGATAGCAGCTGATCGGCAGGCCGCGGCCGGTGCCGCCGTTCGACAGCACGGGCGTTGCCGGCATGAACCAGAGCTTGGAGATATAGTCATAGACGCGCTGCGCATGGTCGGCATCGTCCGAATAGGCGGCGGCGACGCGGGCAAACAGATCCTGATAGCTCTCGCCGGGCAGCAGATAGCGATCGTTCAGCGTGTCCTTGCCGAATTCGGTCAGCAGCGCATCGCGCGACGAATCCGTCACGACATGAAAGCGACGCTCATGAATCTTGGACGACGCGGACTCGGTCGCCTTGCCCTTGGCAGCCTTGGGCTCGGCCTTGTCCACCAGATCCTCGATACGCTCGTCCATTACCGTCGCCACGTCGCCGTTTCCACCTTGTTCACTATCTCGAAAGTCCATGCGAGCCCCCGATTGTTCCTGTTCCGTTCGATTCGGTCCAGCAATGCCGGGGCGCACCCAGGCATCATAGCATGAACCCGATCGGGCCGGGACAGAAATGGGGTCAACCGATCCGATCGCAAGGACAAAAGCCCCATATCGCCGGAAGCAGGTCCGACAATGCAATCACAATCTATTGGGTGACCCCCTTGGTCCCGATACCACAGATAGTGCCACAGCCCCGCCGACACGCAAGAGGGTAAATGACAGTTCGGGGACTCGGTTCATCGACGCCGGGATTCGTTTCGTCGCTGACACGCCACCCCATAGCGCAACGACGCGCGGACTTCCAAGGGCCTTAGAAAAGACAAGGGGGGCCTATGAAATTAAAAAATAAATTTGCCTTGCCACGCAAATGCGCGCGTCGCGCGATTGGCGACAAAATCATGACATGGGGGCAGAGGCACGGACGCGACCACAATCTGTTGAATCGCTGCCTTTATCGTCCCCCTGCATATCGTCGCGCGATACGCTATGATGATGGGAAGGCAGGCGAATCCATCCGCAGCGATCGGGAGGCAGGCATGATCCTCTATTACCATCCCCTCTCCTCCTATTGCTGGAAGGTGCTGATCGCCTTCTACGAAAATGGCACGCCTTTCACCCCGCGCATCCTGGAGGATGAAGCGGCCCTGGCCGAATGGCAGGCGCTCTGGCCGCTCGGCAAATTCCCCGTGTTGCATGACCCGGTGCGCGGCGCGACGATCGCGGAGGCGAGCATCATCGTCGAATATCTGGGCCGGCACGAACCCGGCACCTTTCGCCCGATCCCGGTCGATGGCGATGCGGCGATCGAGGTGCGGCTGATGGACCGGTTGTTCGACAATTATGTGATGGGGCCGATGCAGGCGCTGGTGGCCGACCGGCTGCGGCCCGCGGATGCGCGCGATCCCCATGGCGTGGCCGCCAATGTGGCGGCGCTGCGCAGCATCTATGCGGTACTGGAGGATCGACTGGCGGGGCGGACCTGGGCAGCGGGCGATCATCTGTCGCTGGCCGACTGCGCGGCGGCGCCCTCGCTTTATTATGCCGACAGGATCGTGCCGCTGCGCGCCGGCCATCCGGTGCTGGGCGCCTATCTGAACCGGCTGGAGGCGCGGCCGAGCTTTGCGCGGGTGCTGCGCGAAATGCAGCCCTGGTGGCAGAATTTTCCCTTTGCCGACGGGCCGCTTGCGTCCTGAACCGCAACCCTCTTCTGGACTCATCGCCTCAAAGGCCTATAGCCCCGCCTTGCAGGGACCTGCCGTGCAGAGGCGGGCCGCAAGAATAGGGACCAGGGTAGATGACCGTCATCAAGACCGCCGACCTCATCGAGAGCGTCGCCGACGCACTCCAGTTCATTTCCTACTATCACCCGATGGATTATATCCGGGCACTGGGTAAGGCCTATGAGGCCGAAGCCAATCCGGCGGCGAAGGACGCCATCGCCCAGATCCTGACCAACAGCCGCATGTGCGCCGAAGGGCATCGCCCGATCTGCCAGGACACCGGCATCGTCAATGTCTTCGTGAAGTGGGGCATGGAGTGCCGGCTGGACGACAATAGCCGGTCGATGCAGGAGGTGATCGATGAGGGCGTGCGCAAGGCGTACCTCAACCCCGAGAACCGCCTGCGCGCGTCGATCCTGAAGGATCCCGCTTTCAGCCGCCAGAACACCAAGGACAACACGCCCTGCGTGCTCAACGTGGAAATGGTGCCGGGTAACAAGGTGATCATCGACGTCGCGGCCAAGGGCGGCGGCAGCGAGAACAAGACCAAGTTCAAGATGATGAACCCCAGCGATTCGATCGTCGACTGGGTGCTGGAAATGGTGCCGCAGATGGGCGCGGGCTGGTGCCCGCCGGGCATGCTGGGCATCGGCATCGGTGGCACGGCGGAAAAGGCGGTGGCGCTGGCCAAGGAAAGCCTGATGGACCCGATCGACATGGGCGAGCTCAAGGCGCGCGGCCCGCAGAACAAGATCGAGGAACTGCGCATCGAGCTGTTCGACAAGGTCAATGCGCTGGGCATCGGCGCGCAGGGCCTGGGCGGCCTTGCCACCGTGCTCGACATCAAGATCCACGACTATCCCTGCCATGCGGCGGGCAAGCCGGCGGCGATGATCCCGAACTGCGCCGCGACCCGCCACGCGCATTTCACCCTCGACGGGTCCGGCCCGGCCTATCTGGAAGCGCCCAAGCTCAGTGAATGGCCGCAGGTCGACTGGAAGCCGAGCAAGGAAGCGATCCGCGTCGACCTCGACACGCTGACGCCGGAACAGGTGCAGGGCTGGAAGCATGGCGACCGCCTGCTGCTGAACGGCAAGATGCTGACCGGCCGCGACGCCGCGCACAAGCGGATCGCCGACATGCTGGAGAAGGGCGAGACCCTGCCGGTCGATTTCAAGGGCCGCGTGATTTACTATGTCGGCCCGGTCGATCCGGTGCGCGACGAAGTGGTCGGCCCGGCCGGCCCCACCACCGCGACGCGCATGGACAAGTTCATGGACATGATGCTGGAACAGGGCCTGGCCGCCTGCGTCGGCAAGGCCGAGCGCGGCCCGGCCGCCACCGACAGCATCGCCAAGCACAAGAGCGCCTATCTGATGGCGGTCGGCGGCGCGGCCTATCTGGTCGCCCGCGCGATCAAGGAAGCCAAGGTCGTGGGCTTCGAGGATCTGGGCATGGAAGCGATCTACGAGTTCACGGTGGAGGACATGCCCGTCACCGTCGCCGTCGATAGCGAAGGCCAGAATGTCCACCGCCTCGCCCCGCTGGTGTGGCAGGAAAAGATCAGGAAAGAGAAGCTGCTGGAGAAGGCATGAGCTTTCGGCCTTTTGGCACGAAGATAGACTTCTATTCTCCTCTGCCGCCGGACGAGTGCCGGCGGCGGTTGGAGGCAAAATTCGTACCCCGGTGGGAACGCCCTGCGGACCTGAGAGCACGAGGTAAATTTATAGGCCACATATTGGTGATGTGGCTTGGCGCATTCGACTGGATTAATCGCTCCTCAGAGCCAAAGCTCGTAGCAAAATTGCGACCGGAGATGGCTGGCACACGCATTGTGGGGCGATTGATACCGGGTATCCAATTTGTGCTATTCCTAGTTCCCATGACGGTCGGAGCGCTTTGGGGCAGCGTAGCGTTGATCATTTACCGACCAGATCATCCACCGGCTGACCCAATTATCTATACGGCCGTAAAGGCCATCACGGCCCTCATCCCCATAGGCATAGCTCTCGGCATTTGGTGGTTTGCGAGCAATGAGGGCAAATCTGGCCGACCGCTAATCTCTTTTCTCAAGCGCACATTATGCGTCGATGGCGGGACATCTAAGAAAACGATCTAGTCGACGAAGGCGCGCTATCATGTAGATGGCGCGCCTTCTCTGGTACCGATGATGTTTCTCGACTTCGCTCGAAACGAACGGAGAAAGGGCGCAGCCCCCTCCCCATGCTGCGCATGGGGAGGAATAGGACTTACTCTTACAGCTTGCCGCTCAAGGACACGCCGATGATGCGGGGTTCGTTGAACACCGGCGCCATATAGTTTTCGATCACGCCCTTCATATTCTTCTCGCCCGTGATGTTGCGGGCGAAGGCGGCGATCTCGTACTTGCCGTCCGGCGCGGTGTAGCCGATCTTCAGGCCGCCTTCGAAGTCGCCCTTCGAGTAGAACTCCTTCGTCTTGTAGAGGACGAAGTTGGTGTAGCCCTGGATGTTCCAGTCGGTCGCCGCGAAGATCTTGCCGCCATTGCCCAGCGGCACGTCATAACGAGCCGCGATGTTGGCAGTGTATTTCGGCGCGTTGGGCAGCGGGTTGCCGTCGATCTGGGCAAAGACGCCGCGCGCGTTGGTGACGGTCGGGTCTTCCACGGTGCAGACGACCACGCCGTTCAGCGTGCAGACCTGGGCATAGACATTCTTGTCGTTGATCTCGCTGTGCAGCAGGCTGAGGCCGGCCGACAAAGTGAGATTGTCGAACGGACGCGCTTCCAGATCGGCTTCCAGACCATAGGCCTTGGCGGCGTCGGCGTTGAACAACACGCCATTGCCGTTCACGTCATTGCCGTTGAGCTGGATGTCCTTCACCTTCCAGGCGAAGCCCGACAGGTTGAAGCGCAGGCGGTTGCCCAGCAGGTTGGTCTTGATGCCGCCTTCGTACGACATGATCGTTTCCGAATCCGCCGTGGTGAAGTCGCTGTTGAACACCGCCGAGCGGCCCTGGATGGTCGGGCCACGGAAGCCGCGCGCGACGCGGGCATAGAGGCTGACCTCGGGGCTGACTTCATACAGCGCGCTGACGTCCCAGCTCGGTTCCTTGCCGGTCAGCTTCACATAGCGACGGCCGGCATAGGTCGAGACGCCCGCCGCATTGGCGGTGGCGCGGACCAGACGGGTTTCCTTCGTGTCCTTGGTGTAGCGGCCGCCGGCGGTGATGGTCAGGCCCGGTACCACTTCGTAGCTCGCCTGGCCAAACAGGCCCCAGCTTTCATTCTTGTTGCGCAGACGCACCCAGTTGTTGGGATTGTTGGCGGTGCCGGTCAGGAAATAGGCGCGCTGGTAGAAATCGGTGGTGTCGCGGCTGTCGAAATACATGCCGCCAACCTGCCACTTGAAGGCGCTGTCGCCATTGCTGGCGAGGCGGACTTCCTGGGTCAGCTGGTCGAGATCGCGGACATTGCCCTGGCTCTGGCCGAAGCCGTTGGCCACGCCGTTCACCGGATAGTCCGCGCCCGCGCCGCCATCGGTGTCGCCACGGCTGTAGCCCGAGGTGGTTTCATAGGCGGTGATCGAGGTCAGGGTAACGGGGCCCATGTCGATCGCGATATTTTCCGACGCGCCATAGGTCTTGTAGGCCTGCGGGTTGTTCATCGCTTCATCGAGCGCGATCTTCGAGCGGGGTTCGCCCGACACGCTGTTGCTGCCCTTGGTGAGGCCGGCGCGGTGGAAGATGGTCGAGGTACCGTCATAGTCGCGGGCATGGACGCTGGTCAGCATCGAGACATTTTCGGTCGGCGTCATCAGCAGCTGAAGGCGCACGTCCTTCTCATTATAGCCGCCCATCGCGTCCTTCTTGGGGGACACGGTGCCGTCGGCGCTGGGGCCGGTGTAGGTGTTGTCGACCCAGTCGTCGCGATGCTGGTAGAGGGCCGAGACGCGGAAGGCGAGCTTATCCGCGACGATCGGGCCGCCGATGCCGCCGTCGAAGGTGACGGTGTTATAGCTGCCATAGCTGGCCTGGGCGCGACCTTCCCAATCCATCGACGGACGGATGGTGTCGAACTTGATGATGCCGGCCGTGGTGTTGCGGCCGAACAGCGAACCCTGCGGGCCGCGCAGCACTTCCACCTGGTTGACGTCGAACACCGGGTTCGACTTCAGCACGACATGTTCCAGCACGACATCGTCCTGGATGATCGACACCGGCTGCGATGCGCCGAGATAGAAGTCGATATTGCCCAGGCCGCGGATGTAGAAGCGCGGGAAGATGCGGCCGGTGGTGGTTTCGGCATAGAGGCCGGGCACGCGGGCGGCGAGTTCGAGAATGTCGCCGCCGCCGGCGGTCAGGTTGCGCAGCGCATCGCCCTGCACGACGCCAACCGAGACGGGCACCTTCTGCAGATTTTCCGAGCGGCGCTCGGCGGTCACGACGATCTCGTCGAGCTGGCCGGCGTCAGCGCCCGCTTCCTGCGCATGGGCGGCGCCACCAAGGGCGAGCGCACCGAAGGCCGAGGTCAGCAGCAGCGCCGACCGTGCGAAAGTGAATTTCGACAAGGTTATTCCCCGATAATATTGCTTTTGCGTCCGGGAAAGCGGCGCCCCTGCGCCTGCCGTCCGGGATGCCATCGCCGCTAGGCGCGATTTGTGGCGGGACGGTGACGCTCGCCCTGCCCAACATGGGAACATGTCGGAATATTGCCGAGCGTTGTAACAATGCAACACAATGCGATCCGCGCGCCAAGGTGACTGGCAAGCGTCATACACGCTTGTTATCGTCCCCGCTCATGACAGGGGAAATCGAAGCAGCGGGTGACGCGATCACCGGGGGCATGCTGGCACGGGCGGTCGAGCCAGGCCATGGGGAAGCCCATGAGGCCGGCCATGGCGCCTGCCTTAATTGCGGCACGGCGGTGACGGGCAATTATTGTCCCGAATGCGGCCAGGCCGCGCATCTGCATCGCAGCTTTGCCGCGATCGGCCATGACCTGGCCCATGGCGTGCTGCATTTCGAGGGCAAGATCTTCACCACCCTGCCCGAGCTGGCGCTGCGCCCCGGACAGCTGACGCGCCGCTATATCCATGGCGAGCGGGCCAAGTTCGTATCGCCCTTTGCCCTGTTCCTGTTCAGCGCCTTCCTGATGTACGCGATCTTCTCGCTGACCAGCCATCATGGGCCGGAAGGCGCGCGCAACCAGGTGAAGATGAACAGCGAGGCAATCGCCGAGCTGAAGAAGGAAGAGGAAAAGGCCGATGCCCGCATCGCCAAGGTGCAGGCGCAACTGGCCGAGCCGGGGATCAGCGCGAGCCGGCGCGAGACATTGCAGGAAAAACTGAAGGACGCGCAGGACGAGCGGAAGGGCCTGTCGCTGGCGAGCGGCCTGACCGACTCGCTGACCGGCGAAGGCGTCAACAAGAACGTCGCCGATACGGTCGGCAAGGCGATCAGCGCGGCGGCCAAGGATCCCGAATTCGCCTATTACAAGCTCAAGGCCAATGCCTATAAATTCTCCTGGCTGCTGATCGTCATATCGCTGCCTTTCCTGTGGCTGCTGTTCCCGTTCAGCCGCCGGTTCAAGATTTATGACCATGCGATCTATGTGACCTATTCGATCGCCTTCATGTCGCTGCTCTTCTCGCTGTCGATGATCCTGACGGCGGTCGGCATCACCCATGGGCTGGTGACGCTGGTGCTGCTGCTGTTCGCGGCCTGGCACATGTATCGCCAGTTCAAGGATGCCTATCAGCTTTCGCGCAGCGGCACCTTGCTGCGGCTGCCGCTGCTGTACGGCTTTGCCTGTGCGTCGCTGTCGCTGTTCTTCGCCTTCCTGATGATGATGGGGTGACGGGTCGCGTCCCTATTGTATAGGGCGCGCATGATTACGTCCCCGATCTGGTTGCCCGCCACCCTGATGGCCGGGGCCACGCAGGCCTGGCGCACCGCGGTGCAGCGGCGCGTGGGCAAGACGCTGTCGATCAATGCGGCGGGCCTGGTCCGCTATCTTTACGGCATTCCCTTCGCGCTGATCCTGCTTGGCGGCTATCAGCTGCTCTTCCCCGCGCCCTTCCCCGTGCTGGGCCGGCTGTTCCTACCCTTCTGCCTGGCCGGCGGGCTGGCCCAGATCATCGCCACCAATTTGCTGATCATGGCCTTTGGCCATCGCAATTTCGTCGTCGGCACCGCTTATTCCAAGACCGAGGCGGTGCAGGGGGCGATCCTGTCCTTCCTGCTGATGGGCGAGCGGCTGAGCGCGCTGACCTGCGCCGGCATCGGCTGCGGCGTCGCCGGCGTCATGCTGCTGTCGACCGGGGGCAAGCGGATGGGGCCGATGGATTTCCTGCGTGCGCTGGGCCAGCCGGCGGCGATCACCGGCATTGCATCGGGATTCTTCTTCGCACTGACCGCGATCGGCATCCGCCGCGCGACGCAGCAGGTGGGCGGGGGCGATCCGATCCATGCCGCGCTGATCGTGCTGAGCGTCACGGTGCTGCTGCAGACGCTGCTCCAGGGCGGCTATCTGGCGCTGCGCGAGCCGGGCGAGATGCGCAAGGTGTTCACCAGCTGGCGCGTGTCGGGCCAGGTCGGCTTCCTGTCGGCGATGGGATCGGCCTGCTGGTTCACCGGCTTTGCCACCGCGCCGGTCGCGCTGGTGCGGATCGTCGGCCAGATCGAGGTCGCCTTCACCATGGCGTTCGGCCATTTCTACCTGGGCGAACGGATGGCGCGCAGCGAGGCGATGGGGCTGATGCTGGTCGCCTGCGGTGTGGTTCTCGCGCTGCTGGGGGCGCTGTAGGGGGTGTGGGCCGGTGCGGAGGCATCATTCTGACGAAGCTGACATCCGTGTCAGTATGATAACCGATATTTTACCATCCATGGCTAGCCAGTTGCCGTGGGCACAGAAACGCAATCGGGAACCGTCGCACGAGCGGTAATGAAGGTCGCCAAATTATCCGGCGACCTGGGTATCCGTACGCTCGACCTTCAGGCAGACATCAGCGAACTCGCGGACCGGGTGACGCAGCAGGCGCGCACGATCGAGGCGATCAGCGGCGCCGCGTCGCAATTGTCGCGCGACGGCGAAAGCGTGTCGCTGGTCGGCCAGGACGCGCGCGAGAAGGCGGTCGCCGCCCGCGCGATCATCGATGATTCGGGACGGCAGCTGTCGACCGCGAACGGCAATTTCGTCGACCTGATCGAACAGGTGAGCCGCATCCATGCGCGCCTTGACGGCTTTGGCGAGGCGCTCAAGACCGTCGCCCATGTCACCAGCGTGATCAGCGGCATCGCCAGCCAGACCAATCTGCTCGCGCTCAACGCGACGATCGAGGCGGCACGGGCCGGCGACGCGGGGCGCGGCTTTGCCGTGGTCGCGGCCGAAGTGAAGAAGCTGGCGCAGGAAACGGCGAGCGCGACCCAGACGATCGAGCGGTCGATCGGCGCGCTGACCAGCGAGGCCGGCGGCATGCTGGACAGCATCACCCATGGCGCGCAGACCGCGCGCACGGCGCTGTCCGACACCAAGAATATCGAGGCGCTGGTCGACCGGCTGGGATCGCTGATGCAGGGCCTGTCGAGCAACAGCGAGGCGGTGGCCGAGCGGATCGCCTCCATGGTCGGTTCCGCCAGCGAGATCCGCACCGGCCTGTCTGCGCTGTCGAGCACGTCGGGCGACAATGCCGACGGCCTGCAACGGCTGTCTGGCCGGGTGTCGATCGCCAGCGACGATACCAACATGCTGCTGCAATATCTGGCGGAGAGCGGCGTCGACATTCCCGATTCGCCCTATATCCGGTTCAGCCTGACCGCCGCGCAGGCGGTGGGCCATGCAATCGAGCAGGCGCTGGATGACGGCCGCATCGGCGAGGCCGATGTCTTCAGCGAATATTATGCGCCGATCCGCGGCACCAATCCGCCGCAATTCACCCATCCGATCCAGCCGATCATGCAGGCCGAGGCGCGCGCGCAGCAGGAAGTGGCGCGCGGCTACAAGGGCTTGTTCGGCATGACCTTCACCGATCGCAACAGCTTCGGCGCGATCGCCATGCCGGAACGCGCGCTGCCCCAGCGGCCGGGCGACGAGAAATGGAATGCGGAATTTTCGCGCCAGGGCGTGGTGTTCGATTTCCCCGACACGCGCGAGCAGTGCAAGATCACCGAACCCTTCTGCATCAAGGCCTATCGCCGCCTGACCGCCGAGGGCGAGGTCATCCTGCTGAAGCAGGTAATCGCCTCCATCCATGTGCGCGGGCGTCATTGGGGCATCTTGCAAATGGCCTATAAGGATCAGGGCTGATCCGCGCCGCCCCGCGCGTCCGTTTCCTCCTATAAAAGAGGCTGCCCCGCAGCGACCATGGCCGCCCGCCCGATAGAGCAGGGCGGCCATTTTCCTGCCGATGGGGAGGCACGGATGAAGCGCATCGTGGTCTGTTGCGACGGCACCTGGAACGAGCCCGACCATAATGAGCAGGGCAAGCCCTGCCCGACCAATGTGGTGAAGCTGGCAAGCCTGATCCCCGCGATGGCGGAGGACGGCACGGCGCAGCGCGTCTTCTATCATAATGGCATCGGGTCGATGGCGTCGCGGACCAAGCGGCTGATCGACGGGGCCACCGGCTATGGCATCAGCCGCATCCTGCTGTCCTGCTATGCCTGGCTGGTGCGCACCTATCAGCCGGGCGACCAGCTCTATTTCTTCGGCTTCAGCCGGGGCGCCTATACCGCCCGGTCGCTGGCCGGTTTCGTGCGCAATTCCGGCATATTACGGCCCGAGCATGAAAGCCTGATCCCCGATGCCTTCGCGCTCTATCGTTCGCGCGACGGAACCCGCGCGCCACGATCGGAGGCGTCGCGCCTGTTCCGGCAAAGCTATGCCTGGTCCGACGGCACGCCGATCCGGTGCGTCGGCGTGTGGGACACGGTCGGGTCGCTGGGCGTGCCCAACACCTTGTTCCAGGGGATATTGAAGCATCTGTTCCGGGTGAACCGGGAATTTCACGACACCGACCTGTCATCGAGCGTCGCCTTCGCCTTTCATGCGGTGGCGATCGACGAGCATCGCAAGCCGTTCCTGCCGACATTGTGGACGATCCCCGAGGGGCAGGGCGCAGGCCAGCATGTCGAGCAATGCTGGTTCCCCGGCTGCCATGCCGATGTCGGCGGCGGCAATCCCGATTCCGCCCTGTCGGATATCGCACTGGAATGGATGGTGGCGCGCGCGCGGCTCGCGGGACTGGCGGTGGATGATCCGTTCGGGCTGGTGCCGCCCGGTTTCCCGCCGCACCATCCCGATCCGCTGGGCCCGGTCAGCGAATCCCAGACCTTCTTCTATCGCCTGTTCGGATCGGGCGAGCGTGCGATCGACGTGCCGCATGACGCCGGGCGGACCAATGAAGCCCTGTCCGATGCGGCGATCGAACGCTGGCACAAGCTGCCCGAATGGCGGCCGGCGGCGCTGGTCGACCTGGCGAAGCGCAAGCCCGACATGCTGCAGCCATAACACGCAAAAAGGGGCGGATCAGGGCCGGCCGGCGCCTGATCCGCCACCCCGTCGCATCAAGGGACGACGGGAAGCGATCCGGGCACGACGCCATATTGCTGCAGGCCCGACATGATCGCGTGGATCGCCAGCGCCGCCTGCAGCACCGCGATCATCCAGCCGAACGCCATCAGCGTTCCGGCGTGGATGAAGCCCAGCAACTGGCGGGCAAAGATCATCGCCAGAAAATCGGCCACCATCATGCCCAGGAAAATCCCGAACACGCCGGTCAGGAAGGTCAGGGTATCGCCAGCCACGGCCGCGAACAGCAGCAGCGCCACGATACCATAGGGCGTGATGATGATCGGGAAGGTCACCGGCGACATGGCCAGCCCCTTGGCCGAGGTCGGCGGCGCATCGGGCGCAGGGGCGTGCTGCGCATTCTTGACCGCCTCCAGCGCGCCGATCAGCAGCAGCACGCCGCCGGTCAGCAACAGATCGGGCGATGCGATCTGCCAATTCTGGCGCAGATTGTCGCCGATGAACAGGATGAGGAAGCCGACGGCCGTGGCGATCAGGGTCGACCGGAGCGCCAGCGCGCGCCGCTCCCCATCGGGCAACTGGCTGGTCAACTGGGCAAAGGCGGCGATCACCTTGATCGGTCCTAATGTGACGAAGAAGATGACCAGGACGAAACTCAGATCATTCATGGCACGCACCCCTATCTGCCGAACCATCGGATGCCGCAGTTCGGGCCCCTGCGGCATCCGCTTCATGCCTGTCGCGATCAGCGCGCTTGCGAGGCCGATGCGTCCGCCACCATCGCATCCAGATCGAAATCTAGGCTCTTGATGCGCGGCGGATATTCCTGAAGCGACTTCATGAATTTTGCGATCTGCGCGGTGGCCGGCGCCAGCGTCCAGGATCGGTTTTCCTGCCACTCGTCGAAGCCGCGCGCTTCATGGAAACGCTCGAACGGATCGAGCTTCAAATTGGTGATGAGCGGCGTGTTCAGATTTTCCTGAATGCCGTTGAACCATTTGTCCTGCGTCTTGAACAGGAACTTCCAGTCGCCATAGCGCAGGCCGTGCAGCGTGGTTTCCGTGAAATAGTAGAAATCCTTGCGCTTCGACTTGCCCTTGCCGCTGAGCAATTCGGTCTGGTCATAGCCGTCGAGATGGACCTTGTAGGTCACGCTGCCGATGGTCTTGCCCTTGAGCAGTTCATCCTTGAGCTCCGGCTCGCCCAGCGCGGACAGGATGGTGGGCATCCAGTCCTCCATCGCCATGAACTCGCCAGTGGCGACATTTTCCTGCACATGGCCGGGCCAGCTGACGACGCAGGGCACGCGGAAGCCGCCTTCATAGCCGCCGACGCCCTTTTCGCCGCGGAAGGGCTGGTTGCCGCCATCGGGCCACGAATTGGAGGCCGCGCCATTGTCGGTCGAGAACATGACGAACGTGTCGTCGGCCACGCCCAGTTCTTCGAGCAGGTCGAGCAGTTCGCCGACATGATCGTCCATCTGCTTCACGCCGTCGGCATAGAGACCATAGCCGGTGACGCCGTCATATTCGGGCGGCAGGTGGGTCTGGTAATGCATGCGCGTCGTGTTGTGCCAGACGAAGAAGGGCTTGTCGGCCTTCACCGCGTCGGTGATGAAGCGCTTGGATTCGACCATGAATTCATTGTCGAGCGTCTTCTGCCGCTCGGAACCGAAAGGCCCCTTGTCCTCGATCGACTGGCCCCCCTTGCCGTCGGCCTTGCTGTGGATCACGCCGCGCCAGGCGAAGGCCTTCGCCACTTCGGGATCCTTGGGATAATCATATTCTTCCGAATATTGGCCGGCATTGAGGTGATAGAGGATGCCGAAAAATTCGTCGAAGCCATGCGCGGTCGGCAGATGCTCGTCCCGGTCGCCCAGATGGTTCTTGCCGAACTGGCCGGTGGCATAGCCATGGGGCTTGAGCAGTTCTGCGATCGTGGGATCTTCCTTCTGCATGCCCTGCGGCGCGCCGGCGAGGCCGACGGTGCTGAGGCCGACGCGGATCGGATATTGGCCGGTGATGAAGGCGGCGCGGCCGGCGGTGCAGGAGGCCTGGGCATAATGATCCATGAAGATCATGCCCTTCTTCGCGATGCGATCGATATTGGGGGTCGAGCCGCCCATCATGCCGCGATGATAGCAGCTGAGATTCCACATCCCGACGTCATCGCCCCAAATGATGAGAATATTCGGCTTTTTGCTCATGCGATGCTCCTGCGAGTCAGACCGGGGAAGACGAACGGCGCAAGGCTAGGTCGGCGATGGGCCGGTTGGTATCGGGGTTATCCTTGAGCCCGAGGCCGGGAATGGCGCACTCGCCAACATGGGTCAGGGTCAATAGGGAGGCCTTGCCCTGCCCCGCCGGTCCGCTATGGCGGCGCGATGACGGGCATGGGAGCAGGCATGGCGCGCGCGGTTGCAATGATGAAGGCTGTCGGTGTCGCGCTGCTGTTCCTGCTGATCGCCGCCTGTCTGGCGACGGTGATTGTGCCGCCCTTCCTCGACCGCATCTATTATGAGGGACCGGCGAGCCGCCATTATGACGGCGCCCGCTTCTTCAACCCCGATGGCGCGATCGACATGCCCGCCCCGCCCGGCACCAGTCGCCAGGGCTTCATCGCCCGCTGGCTGCTGGGCAATGACGATCGCCCCGACTGGCCCGATGCGGTGGCGGTGAAACCGGCGCGCCCCGCCCCCTTTGCCGCGCCGCGCGGCATGGTCGCCACCTGGGTCGGCCATGCGACCGTGCTGGTGCAGGCGGCGGGCATCAACATATTGACCGATCCGATCTGGTCCGACCATGCCAGCCCCTTTCCGCCGCTGGGCCCCAAACGGGTCGCGGAGCCGGGCATTAGGATGAAGGATCTGCCCAGGATCGACCTGATCGTCATCAGCCATAATCATTATGACCATCTGGATATCCCGACGCTGAAGGCATTGTGGCAGCGCGACCGGCCCAGGATCGTCACGGCGCTGGGCAATGACACGATATTGAAGGCGAACGGCATCGCGTCGGTAGCGCTCGACTGGGGTCAGTCGGTGACCGGCGCGCAGTTGAACGGACTGGTGCCCGAAGCGGTGATCCAGTGCGAGAATTACGAGCATTGCCCGGACTATCGGGTCCATGCGACGCGCAACCATCATTGGAGCAGCCGCTGGTTCACCGACCGCAACCGGGCGCTCTGGTCGAGCTTCCTGATCGAGACGCGGGCGGGCAATATCTATTTTGCCGGTGACACCGGCGCGGGCGACATGGGCTGGACCGGCGATGCGACGCGGTTCGGGCCGATACGTCTGGCGCTGATCCCGATCGGCGCTTTCCGCTTCTGGCCGGGGCAGATGGAATCGGACGCGCATATCGGCCCGCGCCGCGCGGTCGAACTGTTCGAGCGGCTGGGCGCTTCGACCGCGATCCCGATCCACTGGGGCACCTTCCGCCTCTCCTACGAGAAGCGCGACACGCCGCCGCGGATGCTGGAGCAATATCTGCGCTGCGAAGGGATAGAGCGAAAGCGCTTCGCCCCGGTGCGGATCGGCCAGGCGCTGCTGGTGCCCAATGTCAGCCCGGTGCCGCGCGGCGCCAGGCATTGCGACCAGCGGGCGATCGACGCGCTGGAATAAGCGGCCCTCGGGCGACTCCGGGCGATATTGGGGCCAAGAAAAACTGGGGTGGCCTTTTCGCCCGTGGCGGCGCATGGGGCTGCACCAAAGGAATCCGCAATGAATCTTTTCAAGCCGCTGCTGGCCGGTGCCCGCCCGATCGACCGGATGATCGCGGGCCTGGGCGCGGCGATCGGCATCAGCCTGACCATATTGGTGTGCAGCCAGTTGCCGCTGCATGCCGGCGACCTGCCGATCATCGTCGCGCCGCTGGGCGCGTCGGCGGTGCTGATCTTCGCCGTGCCGGCGAGCCCGCTGGCCCAGCCCTGGTCGGTGGTGGGCGGCAATATCCTGTCCAGCCTGATCGGCGTCGCCGCCTATCAGCTGATCCCCGACATGATGGTCGCGGCCGGCGTGGCGGTGGGCCTGGCGATAATATTGATGAGCCTGCTGCGCTGCCTGCATCCGCCCGGCGGCGCCGCCGCGCTGACCGCGGTGATCGGCAGCCAGGGCATTCATGATGCCGGCTATGCCTTCGCCTTTGCGCCGGTCGGGATCAATTCGATCGCTCTGGTGTCCCTCGGCCTCTTCTTCCACCGCCTGTCGGGCCACAGCTATCCGCACCAGCCGGTCGCGCCGCCAGTGATCGCCGAAAAGATACGCGCGGAGGCGGGCTTTCATCTGGAGGATATCGACCAGGCGCTGGCCGAACTGCCCGACAATTTCGACATCAGCCGCGCCGATTTGGACCTGCTGCTGTCGCGGGCGGAAATCCACGCCCAGGCCCGCCGGGCGGACTGAGGCCCACCCGGATCGGCGCCGCCGGTCAGGCCGGGCAGTCGCCGTCGCGCTTGCCGGACAGGTCGTGGGTGGTGCGCAGCACCGGCTTGCCGCCCTGCGTCTTGGTCATGGTGGTGCCGAAGGTCAGCGTATCCTCGGTAAAATTGCCCTCGACCACGATTTCGGAGGTGCCGGCGCCGGCCTTGCAGGCAAGGGTCGCGATCAACCGGCCCTTGCGCACCATCTTGTCCTTGTAGCTGCAGTCGCTGCCTTCCGCCCCGGCTAGCGCATCGGCGTCGGGCACGCCGGCGGCATCGACCTTGATGCAGATCTTGTCCTCGCTCACCTGCTTGAGCGCGGCCTGATATTCCTCCGCCGTGACGGTGGGGGTGTTGTAGCCGGTGGTCTTGCGGCTGAGCGTCCATTGCCCGCTCTTCATCATCGCCGGCGCGGCCTCCTCCTCCTGCGCGGGCGGAGCGGCCGGTTCGCTGCCGCAGGCGGCAAGGGTCAGGCTGGTGGCCAGCAAGCCGCCCAGCGTCAGAATGTCACGCATATCCTCTCCCCGTTCGTTCCACGGCGGCACGCTCTACCGATGCGCGCGCGGGCGCAAGTAGAAATGTTGCGCCCGTCCCTTCATCGCCGTCGGCGTCCGGCCGACAGGGTGGGCGCATGGAAATCGGCCGGCTTGTCGGCGATCCAGGCGAGGAAACGGGCGATGGCGGGATGGCTCCGCAAGGCCATGGCGTCGGCATAGGCACGCGCCAACTCCGCGTTGGACAGGGTGGCATGGATGGTGCGGTGGCAGATCGGATGCACCGGCACCATCTGTCGCCCGCCCCGGCTCTTGGGCACGGGATGATGCCATTCGATCCGCGCGCCGAGCGGCCGGGCGCAGAGCCAGCAGGGTGTCCAGTCAGCCAGGATTAGGGCTCGACCGGCCCGGTTGCGCCTTCCTCGACATCCTCGCCCTCAGCCTCACCGATCGCCCGGACCAGATAGCCCCGATGCACTCGCCCCCACCGGTTGAGCGGCAGATCATAAAGCTGGTCGAGAAACTGGTTGTCCCAGAAGGTCAGGTCGCCAGCCTGCGCCCCGTCGCCAAAGATATTGAGGATCGACGACACCGGCGGTGCCGCCCGTCCCTTCACCTCGGCAAGGCCGACAAAGGCTGCATAGGCGGCGGCGGCCGTCAGCGAAATGCCTTCGGCGCGATTGACGTCGATCAGGATCGTCGCGGTATCGATCGAGCGAATTCCTATCGGCCGGATCAGGCTGGAGGAAAAGCCGTTGACGGTAGGAACACCGTCAGGGAGGGCGGAACCACCCCCCTCACTATTGCCGACACTGGCAGAGGGCGCCACGGAATCCGCCTTGCCGCCGGTGCTGCTGCCCGTAGCGATCGTGTACCACCAGCGGATCGGGGCATCGCCATTTTCGACGTCGCGCCGTTCGGCCCCATGCAATTGGGACATGCTGTTGGATTTACGCGCCGATACCTGCCTGGCCATTTCGCGTCCGTCATCGACGAAGACGATCAGAAAATTGGTTTCACATTCGCCCTTGGCCAGGGGCGCGCCGATGCTGGTCGCAATCTTGCGGACCTTGGTTTCGACCAGGCCGGCGATATCCGACGCGACCCCCCGGACCTGGGGGCAGACCGGCTCTATCCAGCGGGCGATGCCCCGATCACCCTGAACCACGCCCAGGGTGCGAACGAAGCCGGATGCCCTCTCTCGCACCTCCTGACGGGTCAGGCGCTGACCGTCGACCACGATTGTGTCGCCGCCGCCGTCATCGACCGGCTGTTGTGCCTGAAGTGGGAGCGGCAGCAGCGCCAGCAATGCCGACAAGACTTGCATTGTTCGCATCGTCATTGACCCTCCGAACAGTCCGGGCCGATCCAGCGGCCCTCCGACCTTGCCTTCATCGCCATCTCGACGCCATTGGGCAAGTCGGTCTGCCGCATGTCCATCTGTACCGCATAGCTGTCGGGCGCATAGATGCCGGCCATCGTCATGCTGCTGGTGCCGCTATCGCGACGGCAGGTGACATTGCCCTTCACCGTGCCGCCGCGCACGGCGAAGTCGCTGTAGCGGCAATCCTTGCCCGGATCGCCGGAAAAGGCGCGGCCATCGGGATGGGCGGCCTGCTCGGGCGTGACGCAATAGCGCAGGGTGCGGTTCATCGCCTGCTGCATCTGCTGGCGCGCCGCCGCGGGCATCGCCTCCCCGCCGCTCATGTCGATCCGCTCCATCACGAAGCGGCCTTCCCACTGGCCAGGCTTGAGCTGCACCTTCTCGATCTGCGTGACGGCGGCGTCATGGCTCATCGCGTCGGTCGCGGCGATCTGTGTGTCCTGGCTGGCGGGCGGCTTGTTGCATCCGGCCAGCGCCGCGAGCGCGCAGGCCAGCAGGCCGTTGGTCAAGGCTTTGGTCATCACCGGCTTCCCCTGGCATGTCTTGGCAGAAGCGACCCTTTATCTGGCCCAGACTTAGCAAGCGGCGGCGGGTCTGGATATCGGGATTATTGCGATCCGGGGTGGCGGGGCGTTGATGAACGTCCATCCGTTCTTTTTTTGTTCTCAAATTGATGCTAGATGTTACGTTCATGACTGCGCGGCGTGCCGATGACCAAAGAAAGGGCCGGCTTCATGAGCGATAAACTCGACACCCTGGGACCGCTCATGAACGAGATCGGTCAAGAATTGGCCAGCTTGGTCGGAGGCGATCCAGATGGCGTGTTTCTGTATGTGGAAATCGGAGACGGTTGGGTAAGCCCCAGCGTTTTCAAAGATGAAGGCGACGTCGTTCGTTATTATAATCCGCGCGACACAAATCTCAGCGATATGCTTTGGGAAGCCTGGTATCTGGAACCCGACGACCCCAACATGCGCTGGTCAGTGTTGGAATATGAGGTCAGAGACAGGAAATTTCATGTCAGCCTGAAATATCCTGAAGAAGTGAATGTCGAGATTGTCGATGACGAGCGCCGCGAGACTGTCCTGCGCGCGCGGTTCGGTGACAAGCCGGTGATCTATCCGCCGCCGCCCAAGAGCGCGTTCGAATTGCAGCCCTGACTTGCCAGGGCGCGGATTGCGCCCTTGCCCAAAGGCCCCATATTACGCCCATGTCGATTCAGATCCGCACCAGCCTTGACGAACCCGAAACCGGCCAGGACTTCGTGCCGCACCGGCCCGCGCGCCCGGAGAAGAGCGAGGGTGGACGCCCCTTCACCCTGGTCAGCGACTATGAACCATCGGGCGACCAGCCGACCGCGATCGCCGAACTGGTGGCGGCGGCCAAGCAGGGCGAGAAGGACCAAGTGCTGCTGGGCGTCACCGGGTCCGGCAAAACCTTCACCATGGCCAAGACGATCGAGGCGCTGCAGCGGCCAGCGCTGATCCTGGCGCCCAACAAGATATTGGCGGCGCAGCTCTATGGCGAGTTCAAGAGCTTCTTCCCCGACAATGCCGTCGAATATTTCGTCAGCTATTACGACTATTATCAGCCCGAAGCCTATGTCGCGCGGTCGGACACCTATATCGAGAAGGAAAGCTCGGTAAACGAAAGCATCGACCGGATGCGCCATTCGGCCACCCGTGCGCTGCTGGAGCGGGACGATGTCATCATCGTCGCGTCCGTCTCCTGCCTGTACGGCATCGGGTCGGTCGAAACCTATTCGGCCATGACCTTCTCCATGAAGAAGGGCGGGATCGAGGACCAGCGCGAGATCATCCGCAAGCTGGTGGCGCTGCAGTATAAGCGCAACGATGCCGGTTTCGCGCGCGGCAATTTCCGCGTGAAGGGCGACAATCTGGAGATTTTCCCGTCCCATTATGAGGACACGGCCTGGCGCATCAGCTTCTTCGGCGACGAGATCGAGGAGATTGTCGAGTTTGATCCGCTGTCCGGCAGGAAGGTCGCCAGCCTCGATTATGTGAAGGTCTTTCCCAACAGCCACCATGTGACCCCCGGCCCGACCTTGAAGCAGGCGATGGAGGCGATCCGTTTCGAGCTGACCGAGCGGCTGAAGGAACTGGAGGCCGAGGGCAAGCTGCTGGAGGCGCAGCGGCTGGAACAGCGCACCAATTTCGATCTGGAGATGATCGCGGCGACCGGCAGCTGCGCGGGGATCGAGAATTACAGCCGCTTCCTGACCGGCCGCCTGCCCGGCGAACCGCCGCCGACGCTGTTTGAATATCTGCCCGAAAATGCCGTGCTGTTCGTGGATGAAAGCCACCAGACCGTGCCGCAGATCGGCGCGATGGCGCGGGGCGACCACCGGCGCAAGATCACGCTGGCCGAATATGGCTTCCGTTTGCCGAGTTGCATCGACAACCGGCCGCTGCGCTTCAACGAATGGGATGCGATGCGCCCGCAAACGGTGAGCGTGTCGGCGACGCCCGGCCCGTGGGAGATGGAGCAGACCGGCGGCGTGTTCAGCGAGCAGGTGATCCGCCCCACCGGCCTCATCGACCCGCCGGTCGAGATCAAGCCGGTCGAGGACCAGGTCGACGACCTGATCAACGAATGCCGCAAGGTCGCGGCCCAGGGATATCGCACGCTCGTCACCACGCTCACCAAGCGGATGGCCGAGGATCTGACCGAATTCATGCATGAGGCGGGGATCAAGGTCCGCTACATGCACAGCGACGTCGAGACGCTGGAGCGTATCGAGCTGATCCGCGATCTTCGCCTGGGCGTCTATGACGTGCTGATCGGCATCAACCTGCTGCGCGAGGGGCTGGACATTCCCGAATGCGGGCTGGTGGCGATCCTCGACGCGGACAAGGAAGGCTTTTTGCGTAGCGAGACATCGCTGATCCAGACGATCGGCCGCGCCGCCCGCAATGTCGACGGCCGCGTCATCCTCTATGCCGACCGGGTGACGGGCAGCATGGAGCGCGCGCTCAACGAGACGTCACGCCGCCGCGAAAAGCAGCAGGCCTATAATGATGCGCATGGCATCACGCCCTTCACCGTGAAGAAGAATATCGGCGACATCATCGCCCATGTGGCGTCCAAGGATCAGGTCACGGTCGAGACCGGGCTGGAGGATCGCCCGCATCTCGTCGGCCATAATCTGCGCGCCTATATCGAGGATCTGGAGAAGAAGATGCGCGCGGCGGCGGCAGACCTGGAGTTCGAGGAAGCCGGCCGCATCCGTGACGAGATCCGCAAGCTGGAGGCGGAAGAACTGGGCCTGCCAGCGGACCAGCAGGTGGCCGCCCCGCGCGGCCGCGCGACCGAGGGCAAGCCGGGGACGCGGAAAGGCCGGTTCGGGAAGACGACGCGGAAGTTCGGGCGTTAGAGGAAAACCCCCAAGAGGACGGGCGCCCTGAGGGGTATAAACGTCGATTCAAATCTGCTGCAGGTTGCGCCAGATTAGATTGTCGTCCTGTGGGGATATACCGCCATGATCCGCTTCTTCGCCGATCCCGAGACCGAAAAAATCTGGCTTGGCCAACGTAGCCGACGCCTGCCGCCGGACATTCAACAGACGGCTCGGCGTAAGCTGCGGCAGATTCATCGGACACTCAATCTCTACGATCTGCGGGTTCCGACGGGAAATCGGTTCGAGCAGTTGAAAGGCTTTACCCCTTCACGATATAGTCTGCGGATCAACGACCAGTGGCGCATCACCTTCAACTGGTCCGACGGAGGCGCGGAGAATGTCCGAATCGAGGACTATCATTGAGGATGAGGACCGGCTGGACAATATCCATCCCGGCGCGATCCTGCGCGAGGATTTCCTGATCGGCAGCGATGTACCGATGAATGAAGTGGTCGATGGCGCTGGCATTGCAGTGCAGCGGCTGGAAGCGATCCTGGCAGAAAAGGCGCCGATCGATGCCAATATCGACCTGCGCCTGGCGCGGTATTTCGGCGTGAGCGAGGGCTTCTTCCTTGGCCTCCAGATCGATTTCGATCTGGAGGAAGAGCGCCGCGTTCATGGTAGCGAGTTGGCGCGGATCAGTCGCCGCGCAGCCTAAACTAATGTTCAATGCGTCCGGCTGGTCACCTTCGCGGTGCCATCGGGCAGGATTTCGATCAGGTGCGCGGTCTGGTTGTCGCACTGGGCCTTCCAGCCCTTGACGCCCGGCCGGATTTCGGCGCGTTCCGAGCCGGTGACCGAGGGGCAGGCGACGCCCGATGCCTTGATCGCCTTTTCCAGCACGCCGTTGCGCAGGTCGGGGTCGAGCTTGGCGACTTCAGCCGCTGCGCCGGTTTCGGGCATGTTCCGGTTCTCGACCGCCGCCCCCTCATCGCCGCCGCCACAGGAGGCGAGAAACAGCGCCGTCGCCAGCAACATCATAGTCCGCACGTCTTTTCCTTCCATCATGCAGCAAATCCGTCGGTCGCGCGGATCAGCGCGTCCAATATGCCCGGTTCGTTGAACGCATGACCGGCGCCTTCGATCATTTCGAAGCGCGCCTGCGGCCAGGCGCGGTGCAGTGCCCAGGCGGTTTCGGCCGGGCAGGCCATGTCATAGCGGCCCTGAACGATGACGCCGGGGATGCCGGCCAGCTTGCTCGCCTCGCGGATCAACTGGCCATCTTCCAGCCAGCCGCGATGGACGAAATAATGATTTTCGATCCGGGCAAAGGCGAGCGCGAAATCATCGCCCTCATGGGTGGCGGACAGCGCCTCGTCGGGCAGCAGGCGGATGGTCTCGCCCTCCCAGACGCTCCAGGCCTTGGCGGCGGCGACCTGCGCGGCGCGATCATCACCGGTCAGGATGCGGCGATAGGCGCCGACCATGTCGTCGCGCTCGCCTTCGGGAATCGGCGCGACAAAGCGTTCCCACTTGTCGGGATAGATGCGGCTGGCGCCCTGTTGATAATACCAGTCGATCTCTGACTGGCGGATGGTGAAGATGCCGCGCAGCACCAGCTCCGACACGCGCGCGACATGCGCCTGCGCATAGGCGAGCGCCAAGGTCGATCCCCAGCTGCCGCCGAAGACCAGCCACTGGTCGACGCCCATCATCGCGCGCAAGCGCTCGATATCGGCGACCAGATGCCAGGTGGTGTTGGCGTCGAGATGGGCATGCGGGGTCGATCGACCGCAGCCGCGCTGGTCGAACAGCAGCACGTCATAACGGGTGGGGTCGAACAGGCGGCGATGATCGGGCGATATGCCGCCGCCCGGCCCGCCATGCAGGAAGACTGCGGGCTTGGCGCCGGGCGTGCCGGACCGTTCCCAATAGAGGCTGTGGCCATCGCCTACGTCAAGATGACCAGTGGCGTAGGGTTCAATCGGCGGATAGAGGCTGCGCATGACACCGTCCTAACAGGCGGCGGGACGAAGCGAAATGGGGGTTTGACGCAATGCGGACGATGAAGATCATGCTGGGCGCGCTGGCGCTGATGCTGGGCGTGCAGGGCGCGAATGCGAAGCCCGCCGCGCCGGCAAGCCCCAAGCGGCTGGTGATCGTCGACGACGACATGATCGGCCTCAACGGCGTGCCGCTGCTGTTGCTGCAAAGCCCAGATGTCGAGGTGCTGGGCATCACCACCACCAGCGGATCGGTGTGGCGCGACACGGCGACCGCCTATGCGCTGCGCACGCTGGAGATATTGGGCCGGACCGACGTGCCGGTGGTGCCCGGCGCGACCTTCCCGCTGCTCAACAGCGCCGAGGCGACCAAGCGCTGGGAAGGCCAATATGGCCGGCTGGTGTTCAAGGGGCCATGGACCGATTACTGGCCGGGCGACACGATCCAGGAGCATCCCGGATCGACCGATCCGACCAAGGTGCCCGACCTGCCGATCGGCAACCCCAGGACGAAGCCCAGCGCCGAGATTGCCGCCGCCTTCCTGGTGCGGATGGTGAAGGCGCATCCGGGCGAGATCACCCTGTTCGCGACCGGGCCGATGACCAATATCGCCATCGCCCAGAGCCTGGACCCCAGCTTCGCCGCCAATGTGAAGGAAATCCTCTATATGGGCGGCAGCCTGGCGCCGCATCAGGTGCTGGAAGGGCCATCGGCCGAGCAGTTTGCCCGCGAATTCGTCAACTCGCCGCGCCGCGAATTCAACATTCGCTGGGATCCCGAAGCGGCCAAGATCTTTGCCCATGCGCCGTGGAAGAAGATCATGATGATCCCGGTCGATCCGTCCACCGGCACACAGTGGACCCGCGCCTTCCTCGACGGGCTGAAGCCCGCCCACACGCCGCTGACCGATCTGTTCCAGACCGGGCTGGAGCCGGGCTATCCGATGTGGGACGAGATCGTCGCCATGGCCTGGCTCAATCCGGAGATCGTGACGAAGGACGAGACTTTGTGGGTCGATTTCGAGACCAGCCAGACCGCGGCCTATGGTGACACGCTGTCCTGGACGGAATCCTATCGCCCGCATCTGGGCGAGCAGGCGCAGCGCGTGATCCTGTCGGTCGACCGGGCGAAGATGGAGGCAGCGATGGCGCGCCTCTATATGCGGCCCATCGGCAAGGCCGCGAAATAAGCGCTATTTCCGCTTTTTCTTCACGCCAGACCTGGCCTTCGCCTTGGGGCAGGGCCAGGCCTGGCGCGTAGCGGTGAAGACCAGAGCGGAGGCGGACTGGCTGCGCTTGTCCGGATTGGCGCGCAGATAGTCGACGGTGGCGCCCTTCAGCTGGTTGAGCGTCACATCGGCGGGGATGCAGCTTTTGAGACCATTCACCTCGCGCGTGGTGTTGAACGCATCGACCGCGCCGGCGACATAGCCGACGCATTCATAGCTCTTCTCGAAAAAATCCTTGGCATTGCGGTCGGCGGTGCAGCTTTCCAGCAGCGCCTCGCCCGAATAAAAGCCAGCCTGTGCGCTGCCCGGCGACAGGCCCGCCGCCGCAACCAGTATCAGGCCGCTTGCCCTCCGGATCATCATGCGCATGGCTCCCGCCTTATGAGGATGCGTCCGCCTTCCGATAAGACTGGACATGCAGGGGAGGGAAAACCGCTTCGAGCGACTTTGTGTCCGGCAGCACATAGACATAGCCGCCCTTTTTCAGAAATTGCGGGCGCAGGCCGCGATTATAGAAGGCGATCGGCACGTTGATGCAGCCAAAGGTGATGCGATTATCGTCGATCGTGGGCGACAGCATGCGCTCGCGCCGCTTTTCCTTGGGATTGCCCTTGGGGATGGTGTGCATCGCGACCGAGGTCGCATAATCGACCCACAGCACGCGTTGCTTGCCCGCCGCAAGGCCGAATTTGGCGAGAAAACGCCCGGCCGGCGTGGTCTTTTCCGCCGGGCCGATCTCCGCCAGGCTCTTCTTGCCGACGCCGGGCGTGGCATCGTCTCCGGGCGCGATGCCGATCAGCACCGGCGCATCGGCCAGCGCCTTCCCCTTGGCATCGAACAGGAAGACATGGGCCGCCTGCTTGTCGACAATGGCATAGGGCAGGCCATGATTGTCGCCGGTCGCGGCGATCCAGTCGATCACCCGGCGCGCATCGGGCGATCGCGGCGTTTCAGGCGCTGGCTTCTCGGACGCGGCCGCTTCTGGCGCGGCCGCCCGCGCGGGAGAGGCACCGAACAGCGCCAGCATCGCCAGCGCCCATGGGAATTTGTGCATGGAGGAGCCTATCCGGGAATGGGGCCGGCGCCCCCCCATGAAGCGGGGGCGCCGGCACGGGATCGGGACCAGCCCGACCGGATCGGTAGCTTGATCGGCTACGTGATCAGTTGCGTGATCAGTTTCTGGCGCGCTTGGTCTTGGCTTCGCGCATCTGCTGCTCGACACCGTCGACGCGGGCGTTCAGCTGATCGAGGCGCTGGCCGTTATTCTGGGCCTGACCGGCTGCCGACTGGGCCTGGGCCAGAGCCTGCTGTGCCGTGCCGTCGGTGGTCTGCAGCTTGGCGTCGAGCGCATCGACGCGCTGGTTCACGGTCGCCACCTGTTCGCGCACGAAGGATTTCGTGGCACAGCCACCCAGCCCCAGCGAGCCCACCAACACCATGGCAATGGGGGCTAATTTCATCGGGTGCGACATCATTTTCTCCTTATCATCTGCCCCCGCGCCGTCCCAAGCCGAGCCCGTTAACCATGACAATATGATTGGGCCTGAACGTGCATGTGGAGAGCCGAGTGGACGCGGCAGGCCCGCCCCGCCCTTCGACCAACGACCGGAATCGATCGACCGGCATCGGCGCGGATCGTTGAACGGATGCGCGATCGGGCGCATGCTGGCCCGCCTTCCATGAGGGGAAAATCCATGCGCCTGATGCTTGCCCTGGCCCTGAGCGGCCTTGCCCTGTCCACGCCGATCATCGCCCTTGCCAAGACCGACTTGGCCGCCGCCGTGGCCGACCCAAAGCGTCCGGCCGACGCACGGGCGCTGGACGAGAGCCGCAAGCCGGCCGAGACGCTGGCCTTCCTGGGCCTCAAGCCCGGCATGAAGGCGGCCGACATCATGACCGGATCGGGCTATTGGGCGGAGATCATGGCCGATGCGGTCGGCGCCAAGGGTAAGGTGACCGGGTTCGAGCCCAGCCAATTCTATGCCAGCGAGGAAGAGAAGCCCAAATGGGCGGCACTGGTCGCGCGCCGGCCGGAGGTCGACTGGGTGCGCTATCCGTTCGAGGCCTTTGCGGCGGCGCCCGACAGTTTCGACTTCAGCATCATCAACCTGAGCTACCATGATCTCTACTGGCAATCGGACAAATATGGCATTCCGCGCACCGACCCCGATGCCTTCGTGAAGACGCTCTATGCTGCGACGAAACCGGGCGGGATCGTCGGTATCATCGACCATGTCGGCCCGGCGGGCGACACCCGCGCCGTCGTGGACAAGCTCCACCGGATCGACCCGGCGGTGGTGAAGGCCGACTTCCTGCGTGCCGGCTTCGTGCTGGAGGCGCAAAGCCCGCTGCTCGCCAACCCCGCCGACGATCACAGCAAGCTGGTGTTCGATCCCGCCATTCGCGGCAAGACGGATCGTTTCCTCTACCGTTTCCGCAAGCCGAAATGAGGCGGCGGATTTGAGCGCAAGGCACGGGATGACGCCGCGCCGCGCGCCGCCCATGCTGCGCGCCATGGACCTCACTGACCTCGACCTTCATGGCGCCGCGCGCCTGCCTGCCCTGCTTTCCCCGGACCGGTGCGACGCGATCGTCGCGCTATGGGACCAGCCCCATGCCTTCCGCAAGGAGGTGGTGATGGCGCGCCATGGCTATGGCCGGGGGCGCTATCGCTATTTCAACTACCCATTGCCCGAGCCGGTCGCCACGCTGCGCGAGGCACTCTATCCGCCGCTGGCGCAGGTCGCCAATCGCTGGGCGGCGATGCTGGGAAGCGATGCGCTCTACCCCGCCCGTCACGCCGATTTCCTGAACCAGTGCGCGCTCGGTGGCCAGGACAAGGCGACGCCCTTGCTGCTGCGCTATGAGGCGGGCGACTGGAATGCGCTGCATCAGGATGTCTATGGCGCGACCATCTTCCCGTTGCAGGCGGCGATCCTGCTGTCTGAGCCGGAGGCGGACTTCACCGGCGGCGCCTTCATCCTGACCGAACAGCGCCCGCGCATGCAGTCTCGCCCCGAAATGGTGCCGCTGCGCAAGGGCGATGCCGTGGTCTTCCCGGTGCGCGAGCGGCCGGTGAGGGGCACGCGCGGCGTTCACCGGGTGCAGATGCGCCATGGCGTCAGCCGGCTCTTGTCCGGCATGCGCCACACGCTGGGCATCATCTTCCACGACGCCCAGAGCTAGGCGGGGCGATCGAGGGATCGCCCCGCCCCTTTCCATCAATCCAGCGCCGGATCCTCATATTTGAACGGATCGCTGACCGCCGGCTGGGTCGGCAGCGGCATGCGCGGCAGGGTCTTGTCGCTGTTCGCGGCCTGCAGCAGCATGCCGGCGAGGACGACCGCGCCCTGGCGCATATCCTCCGCCTTCAGATGATCGAAGGTATCGATGCCGCTGTGATGGACCCGGCTTTCATAGTCGAGCGGATCCTGGATGAACTGATAGCCCGGCACGCCGATCGCCTGCATATATTCATGGTCGGTGCCGCCGGTCGGCTGCGACACGACATTGCCCGCGCCCATGCTGGCAAAGGGGCTGAGCCATTCGCGCAGCAGCGAGACGGCGGCGACATTGCGTTCGGCATAGAGGCCGCGCAGCTTGCCCGAGCCATTGTCGATGTTGAAATAGGCCTTGAGGTCCGCATAGCCGGGCTTGGGCGTGATCGGGAAACGGGTCTTGTAGCGGAAATACATTTCCTCCCGCCCCTCTTCTTCCTTCGGCCCCGGCGCGCGGGTGGCGAGATATTCGTCGACATAGGCCATGGAGCCGAACAGTCCCTGTTCCTCGCCCGACCAGAGGGCGAAGCGGATCGTGCGCTTGGGCTTGATGCCCAGCGACTTGAGGATACGCGCCGCCTCCATGATCATGGCGCTGCCCGCGCCATTGTCCGCCGCGCCGTCGCCCGCGACCCAGCTGTCGAGATGTGCGCCGGCCATGACATAACCGGCCTTGGGATCGCTGCCGGGGATATCGGCCAGGATGTTGTAGGCGTTGACGTCGCTGTCGTCGAAACGGACGTCGCTGTTGATTTCCAGCACCGGCGCCGGGCCGGTCTTGGCGAGGCGGGCGAGACGGCGATAATCCTCCGCCGCGATCTCGACGCCGGGCAGCGCGGGCGTGTCGCTGACGCCGAAATCATAGCCCTCGCCATGCAGCAGCTTGCCGTCGCGATAGGATTGCCGCGCCCAGCCGACCGCCCCCTCGGCCTTGAGGAAGGCCTCCAGCTTGCGGGTGAAGCTGAGGCGCTTCATCAGCCGCTCCAGCGACGCCGGATCATTTTTCGGCTGCTCGAACTTGTCGAGCTTCTCGATATCCTCACCCTTGAGCCGCTGGAAGGCGGCCTCGTTCGGCTCGTCGCCCGTGCCGGGCAGCGACACCAGTACGATCTTACCGGCGAGCTTGCCGCGCCAGGCGTCGAAATCGCGCGCCTTCTTCATCGGGGCAACGATGATCGGTGCGCTCAGCACGCCATTGGTCGGTGGCGTCCAGGCGATGGGGATGGCGATAAGCTGGATCGGGCGGGGGCTGATCATCTTCACCGAGGAGGCGGCAATCCACCAGCCGCGACCGAAGCGAAAGCCCTGCTTGCGGACATTGGACAGGCCCCATTGGCGAAACTGGTCGGCGGTCCAGGCCTCGGCCTGCCGCATCTGCGGCGAATTGGTCATGCGCCCGCCAATATCGTCGGTCAGATGCTGGGCGATCTGCATCACCTGGCTGTGGTTCAGCCCTTCGTCGATGACGCGGTTGAGATCGTCGGGCTGCTGCGCGGCGACCGGCGCGGCCAGGCACAGCAAGGGCAGCAGGATGATGGAATGGCGCATATAATCCCCCTTCGTCCGGCCGTCAGGCGCGGCCGCGAAAGCCCGTCTATGCCCGACTGACGCGGGATCGCAAGTGAAGCAGATCACGCCCGAACACGCATTTGTTGCACCATGTGACGCGTCGTTACACTTTGCGACAAAACTGTCTTTGCCTTGCCAGATTTTTGCGACAAGTGCGGCCTAAACGAGATCCTGCCAGGGTCCAGATTAGGGGTAAATTTCCGTGCGCCAGACGACGTCGCTGCTGCTGTTTTCACTGATGCTGGGCGCGGCGCCCGGCGCGCTGATGGCGCAGGAAGCCGAGCAGAAGGGGCCGCCGGCCCAAATGGACGAGGGCGACGAGATTGTCGTGACCGGCGCGGTCCAGCGCGGCGCGGTACCCGGCGACATCAAGCCCGAACAGCAATTGTCGCCCGCCGATGTCCGGGCGCTGGGCGTCACGTCGATTTCCGAAATCATCACCGAATTGTCGCCGCAGACCAACGGCACCCCGGTCATCCTGCTGAACGGCAAGCGCATTTCCAGCTTCTCGGAAATTTCCGACCTGCCATCCGAAGCGGTGTCGCGGGTCGACATCCTGCCCGAGGAAGTGGCCCTGTCCTATGGCTATGCGCCGACGCAGAAGGTGGTGAACATCGTCCTGCGCCAGCGTTTCCGCGCGACCACGGTCGACCTGCGCGGCGGCACGACCACCGATGGCGGACGCGAAAATGGTCAGGGCGAAGTGGGCGTGCTGCGCATCCGAGGCGACAATCGGCTGACGCTGAACGTCAAATATAGCCGGGCCGACAATCTGCTGGAGAGCGAGCGCGGCATCAATGCGGCGGCGCCCAGCATGCCCTATTCGCTGGCCGGCAATATCACCGCGATCGAGCGGGGGGCGGAGATCGACCCGGCCCTGTCGGCCGCCGCCGACCAGACCGTGACGGTCGCCAGCGTGCCCGGCAGCGCCGCCAATGGCGCCCCCGCCCTCAATGATTTCATCGCCGGCGCGAACCAGACCAGCGTCAGCAATCTCAGCAAATATCGCACGCTCAGCCCCGCGACCGAAAATTTTTCCGCCAACGCGACCCTGGCGCGCGCGCTGGGCGGCGTATCGGCGACGATCAACGGCCGGCTGGAACTGTCCGACAATGATTCGCTGCAGGGCCTGTCAGCGGCCGCCCTCACCCTGCCCGGCGGCAATCCCTTCTCCGCCTTTGGCGACGATGTCCGCCTCTATCGCTATCTGGAGCAGGCCGGCGCGCTGGGACAGAAGATTCGCGGTACCACCGGGCACATCGGCGTCACGCTGAACGGTCGGCTGGGCGGCACCTGGCAATGGTCCTTCACCGGCAATGGCGACATTTCCGACACTCGCACCCGCACCGATCGCGGCGTCGACACGGGCGGCATCCAGGCCGCGCTCGATGCCGGATCGGCCAGCGTCAATCCCTATGGCGCCTTCACCGCCGACCTGCTGCAATCGCGCCTGACCGACCGCGCCCGGTCGCAATCGCGCGCGATCGGCGGCGACCTGCTGGTCAGCGGATCGCTGCTGACCCTGCCGGCCGGCAATATCATGACGTCGGTGCGGGTCGGTGGATCGGCCAATGGCTTTGAAAGCCATTCGGTGCGGTCAGGCGTGGAGCGCGGCCTCGACTATAATCGCGAGATTGCGAGCGGACAGGTCAGTTTCGACATACCGCTGACCAGCCGGTCCAAGGGGTTCCTGGGCGCGATCGGCGATGTCGGCGTCAACATGAACGCCGGGGCGCAGCATCTGTCGGATTTCGGCACGCTGTCGACGCTAGGCTATGGCCTGCGCTGGCGGCCTGTGCCGGCGGTGCAGTTGCTGGTGTCGGCCAATCAGGACAAGTCGGCGCCGACCGGCACGCAGATCAACGATCCGGTGATTTCGACGCCCAACGTGTCGGTGTTCGACTATGCCACCGGCCAGACCGTGTTCGTCACGCAATTTTCCGGCGGCAACCCGGACCTGCGATCCAGCACGCGGGACCAGTTCCGCATCAACGCCCGGATCAAGCCGTTCGAGAAGCCGAACCTGACGCTGACGGCCACCTATCTCAACAGCCGGACCAGCAACCCCATTTCCGCCTTCCCGACGCCGACGCCGGCGATCGAGAATGCCTTCCCGCAGCGCTTCATGCGCGACGAGGATGGCCAGTTGCTGAGCATTGACGGGCGGCCGATCAACTATCTGCGTTCGCAGAGCGAGCAACTGCGCTGGGGCTTCGACCTGTCCATCTCATTGAAGTCGCACATCCAGAAGGTGATCGAGGCGTGGCGCGCGGCCGGCGCCAAGCCCGAGGATCGGCCCAAGGAATTGCAGGACATGCGCGCAGCCTTCGGCAATCGCGGCCCGCGCGACGGCGCGGAGGGCAATCGCGAAGGCGGTCCGCCGCGCGGCGAAGGCAATGACGGCGCGCCCCGCGGCGACGGCGACAACAACCAGCGCGGCAATGATGGCCCCGGTGGCCAGAATGGCGGCCAGGGTGGCGGCGACAATGCGCCGGGCGGTGGCGATGGTCCGCGCGGGCCGGGCGGTCCGGGTGGTCCGGGCGGCGGCTTTGGTGGGCCGGGCGGTTTCCGTGGCCCCGGCGCCGGCCAGGCTGGCGGGCGGCTGACCTTCAGCCTCTATCATATCTGGCACCTGACCGAGAGCATCCTGATCGCGCCCGGCGTGCCCGAACTCAATCTGCTCAATGGCGATGCGGTCGGCTCGTCGGGCGGGCAGCCGCGCCACGAGCTGAAGGCGCGGGTCGGCTATGTGAACAATGGCATTGGCGGCCGTCTGGGCGTCGACTGGGAAAGCGGCACCCATGTCGATGGCGCCTTGGGCGGCAGTTCGCGGCTGGACTTTGCCAGCCTGGCGACCGCCAATCTGCGGCTGTTCGCCAATTTCGGCCAGATGCCCAGCCTGGTGAAGGCCCATCCCTTCCTGCGCGGCGCGCGCGTGTCGATCGGCATCGACAATATCTTCAACACCCGCCGCGACGTGACCGACGCGACCGGGGCAACCCCGGTCCGCTATCAGCCGGGCTATCTCGACCCGCTCGGCCGGACCGTGTCGGTCAGCTTCCGCAAGCTGTTCTTCTGAAAGGTCGGCCGGCCGGGCGATGTCCGGCCGGTCGCCTGTGTCGCTATCCGGCCAGCGCGCGCGCCTGCGGGCGAAGCAGGGCCAGATCGATCGGGGCGGCAAATTCAACCCCCATGCGGTCCTCGCGCGACCAGCGGGTGGTCGCGTCGACGCTCTGCCCCTCCGACAGGTCGATCGCGAACTGCGTGCCTTCCGGCACATTCCACAGCCCCTCGATCATCGCGCCGGTGGCGGAGATGTTGCGGATGCGACCATTATAGACATGGCCGTCATGATGGACGGCGACCGTGCGCAGCATCGCCTTGCGCTCCGGCCGGCTCGACTGGAAGCCTTCGGACCGGGCGGAGACGCCATTGGCGCGCTGCCCTTCCAGCACCTGGGCGGCGGGCATCGGCCGGCCATAGATATAGCCCTGGATATGGCTGCACCCCAGTTGCCGGATCAGGTCCAGCTCGTCGCGCGTCTCGGCCCCTTCCGCGGTCGTATCCATGCCCAGCGCCTCGGCCAGGCTGACGATCGCCTTGATGATCGCGCTGTTGCGGCTGCCCCGGATCGCGGCGCCGCGCACGAAGCTCTGGTCGATCTTGATCTTGTCGAACGGCGCCTTCTTGAGATAGCCGAGCGACGAATAGCCGGTGCCGAAATCGTCGAGCGCCAGCCGCACGCCCAGCCCCTTGAGCCGGGTGAACATGGCGTCGGTGCCGTCATTGTCGTTCAGGAACACGCTTTCGGTGATTTCCAGCTCCAGCCGTTCGGACGCCAGTTGCGCGCTCGCCAGGGCCTGCATGACGGTGGTCGGGAAACCGGGATTGGCGAATTGCATCGCCGAGACATTGACAGCAACGCGGATGCCCGCGTCCCACTGGGCCGCATCACGACAGGCGGTGCGCATCACCCATTCGCCGATTGGCGCGATCAGGCCGCTATCCTCCGCAATGGGGACGAACAATGCCGGCGAGATGGCGCCGCGCACCGGATGATCCCAGCGCAGCAGCGCCTCATAGCCGGTGATGCGCTCGGTCGTCGAACTGACGATCGGCTGATAAACGAGGTGCAGGCCGTCCGCCGTCAGCGCATGGCGCAGATCCTGTTCGAGCTGGCGGCGATCCTCCGCATCGGCGTGCATGTCCGCCGAATAGAAGCGATAGACGCCGCGCCCATCGCCCTTTGCCTTGTAGAGGGCGAGGTCGGCATTGCGGATCAGGGCATCGGCGGTGACGCCATCCTCGGGGCAGAAGGAAATGCCGATCGACACGCCGATCACCACGCCCGTGCCCTCGATCGAATAGGGTTGCGACAGGGCGCTGATGATCGCCTGCGCCAGCAGGCCCAGCCGGTTGCGGTCATGGCGGCCATGCACCAGCACCTTGAACTCGTCGCCGCCCTGGCGCCCGACCAGCCCCTGATTGCCGACCACGCGCTGGAGGCGCTGGCTGACCTGGCGCAGCAGCGCGTCGCCGGCCGGATGCCCGAGCGTGTCGTTGACGCTCTTGAACCGGTCGAGGTCGAGCATCATCAGCGCGCATTCGCCCTGCTTGCCGCGCGAACCCAGCACCGCCTGCTCCAGCGCCTGCAGCATCTGCACGCGGTTGGCGAGGCCGGTCAGCGAATCATATTGGGCCAGGCGCGTCACTTCCGCCTGGCTGCGGCGCATTTCGGTCAGGTCGGTGCCGGATCCGCGGAAACCGTGGAACTGGCCATATTCGTTGAACACCGGTTCGCCCGAGATCGACCACCAGCGTTCCTCGCGCGCAATCGCGGCCCGCACGGCGATGTCGGCAAAGCCGGTGCGGGCCGAGAGGTGGAAGCCCAGCGTTCGCTCGCCATCGCCCTGTTGCCGGTCACCCTGCTGGATGATGTCGGTCAGCGACCGGCCGATCAGGCTGCCCGCTTCCACGCCCAGCGGTTCGGCCAGGGTGGCGGAGATATAGGTGATGTGGCCGTGGCGATCGGTTTCCCAGAACCAGCCGCGGCCGGACTGTTCATATTCCTCCAGCAACCGGTCGGAACGCTGCGCCTTGAGATCCTGCCGATGCTGTTCGATCGCCCGTTCACGATCCGCCGCCGCCTGCCGCAGGGTGGCGATCGCCATCACCGCCAGGCAGCTGGCCAGCAGCCCCAGATGCACCATGCCCGCATGGGCGATGCCGGCCACCAGCAGCGCGCCCATGAAATAGCTGAGCCCCAGCAGGCGCCGGTCGCCGACGATGCAGACCGCCAGCAGCGCGATCGCCATTTCCGGCACAGCGGACGGCATCGCCACGCCATTACCCTGCGCCAGCCACAGGCTGAAGATCAGTCCCGAACAGAAGAGCGCGGGCAGCATCAGCCAGTTCTGGACATGGGGGCGCAGATTGCGGAACAGCGCCCAGCGCGGCACCAGCATCAGCAGGCCATCGATCAGCACCACGCCGCACAGCAGGGCGCCATGTTCCGGCCGGGTGAAGGAAAGCATGCCGAGCAGCGCCGCAACGCACAGCTTGGCCAGCAGCATCAGCGGCCACAGGGCGGCGACATGGGTGAAGCTGCGCGACAGCCAGTTGGCGGCGACTTCCGTGCCACTTTCGGCCAGACCTAGCGAAACCAGCAGGCTCGCGGTCCTGGCCGGCGCATCAGTATCTGTTTTGCGGACAATAGCCATGCCGATCGTCTAACCGACAAAGCTTGAGAAGCGATTACCCGCCGGGTCCGGGAGATTCCCTGATATTCAGCGATCTCCCGGCAAGACCGGTCAGACGCGCATCGGCATCAGCACATAGAGCGCCGGGCTGCGATCATTTTCGCGGATCAGCGTCGGAGCAGCCGCGTCGGCCAGGTGCAGTTCGACGATATCGGTGTCGATCTGGCCAAGGATGTCGAGCAGATAACGAGCGTTGAAGCCGATATCGAAGCCTTCGCCCTGGAACGCGCCGGGCACTTCTTCGGCCGCCGTGCCATTTTCCGGGCTGGTGACCGACAGGGTGATCTTGTCCTTGTCGAGGCTCATCTTGACCGCGCGGGTCTTTTCGGTGGCGATGGTCGCAACGCGATCCACGCCTTCCTCGAAGCTGCGCGGGTCGATCTTGAGCAGCTTGTCGTTCGCGGTCGGAATGACGCGGCTATAATCGGGGAAGGTGCCGTCGATCAGCTTGCTGGTCAGGATCGCGCTGCCCAGGCCAAAGCGGATCTTGCTGGCCGACAGGCTGACCTGAACCGAACCCTCGACCTCGTCCAGCAGCTTACGCAGTTCGGCGATGCACTTGCGGGGGATGATGATGCCCGGCATGCCATCGGCGCCGTCGGGACGCGGCACGGTGACGCGGGCCAGACGGTGGCCGTCGGTCGCGGCGGCCTTGAGCACCGGCGAACCTTCGTCCGAGACGTGGAAATAGATCCCGTTCAGATAATAGCGCGTCTCTTCGGTCGAGATGGCGAAGCGCGTCTTGTCGATGATCTGCTTGAGCGTTTCGGCCGGCAGTTCGAAGCTGGTCGGCAGGTCGCCCTCGGCAATCACCGGGAAATCGTCACGCGGCAGGGTCGACAGGTTGAAGCGGGCGCGGCCGGCCTGGATCAGCATCTTGCCGTCGGCCGCCTGCAGCGACACCTGGCTGCCTTCGGGCAGCTTGCGGGCGATGTCGAACAGCGTGTGGGCGGAAATGGTGGTGGCGCCGGCCTGTTCGACCTGGGCCGACACGCTTTCCACGACCTGCAGGTCGAGATCGGTCGCCATCAGCTTGATCGCGCCATCCGCCGATGCCTCGATCAGCACGTTGGACAGGATCGGAATCGTGTTGCGCCGCTCGACCACCGACTGGACGTGGCTGAGGCTCTTGAGGAGCGTTGCGCGTTCGATGGTGGCCTTCATGTCCCTGTTCTGTCCGTTCTTTTTGCGTCGATGGCGAGGATTCGGTCGAATCCCGGCGGCAATGATGGATGGTCCTTCATAACCGCTATGTCAGCGGCGGCAAGCACCTCGACGCGCTTTCGAAACGAAGCCGGGCTTGCAAATGGCGATGGCTTGCGCTTTGCCCGGACCATGCGCCGCCTGCCCGCCCTGCTGATCCCGCTCGTCCTGCTCGCCAGTCCGGCCATGGCGCGCGATTCGCTCGGCATTTTCGAAAGCTGGGGGGCGTTTCGCGATCCCGGCGCCGGCCAGAACGGCCCGCGCTGCTACGCCATCGCCATGCCGGTGCCGCGCCGCGCGGGCGATGCGCCCAAGGGTTTTGCCGCCGTCGGCACCTGGCCGCGCCAGCATGTCCGCGGCCAGGTCCATTTCCGCCTCAGCCGGCCGCGCGCCGCCAATGCGCGGGTCTCGCTCAGCGTCGGCGACCGCCGTTTCGCGCTGGTCGCGGGCCAGGCCGATGCCTGGGCCGCCAATCCGCAGGACGATGCCGCGATCATCGCCGCGATGCGCTCCGCCAGCAGCATGAGCGTGCAGTCGACATCGGCCAAGGGCGGCGCCTTTGCCGACAGCTATGCGCTGCGCGGCGCGGCCACGGCGATCGACGCGGCAGCGCTGGGGTGCGCCCGTTTACGCTGATTGCAACGCCACTTTAAAAATCCGGCAAAATCGACTATGTGCGCGACCATGCATTCCGCCGCCAATCCCATCATGCCGATTCCCGGCCTTATCGACCCTGTGCCCGTGCCCCGCGCGGTGACGCCCCGTGAGGACGGGCGCGTCGACATGCTGGGCCTGACCCGCGCCCAGATGAAGGGCGTGCTGGAAGAAGCTGGACTCGATCAGAAGGCCGCCAAGCTGCGTTCCAAGCAACTGTTCCATTGGCTCTATCATCGCGGCGAAACCGACTTCGAGAAGATGACCGACCTGGCCAAGCCGATGCGGCTGTGGATGGCGGAACGCTTCATCGTCGGCCGGCCGCAGGTGGTGGAAGCGCAGGTGTCGAACGACGGCACCCGCAAATGGCTGCTCCGTTCGGACGATGGCCAGGATTATGAAATGGTCTTCATCCCCGATGCGGACCGCGGCACCCTGTGCGTGTCGAGCCAGGTCGGCTGCACGCTCAATTGCAGCTTCTGCCACACCGGCACGATGCGACTGGTCCGCAACCTGACGCCGGGCGAGATTGTCGGCCAGGTCATGCTGGCACGCGATGCGCTGGGCGAATGGCCCAAGGGCAGCATGGCCAGCGCCAATGACGATGAGACGGACGAGGATTCGCAATATACGGCGGACGGCCGCATGCTCACCAACATCGTGATGATGGGCATGGGCGAGCCGCTCTATAATTTCGATCATGTCCGCGACGCGCTCAAGCTGGTGATGGACGGCGATGGTCTGGCCCTGTCGAAGCGGCGCATCACCCTGTCGACCAGCGGCGTCGTGCCGATGATGGCGCGCGCGGCGGAAGAGATTGGCGTGAACCTGGCGGTCTCGCTCCATGCCGTGACCAAGGAAGTGCGCGACGAGCTGGTCCCGCTCAACCGCAAATATGGCATCGAGGAACTGCTTCAGGCCTGTGCCGATTATCCCAAGGCGAACAATGCCCGTCGCATCACGTTCGAATATGTGATGATCAAGGACAAGAATGACAGCGATGCCGACGCGCATGAGCTGGTCCGCCTGATCCGCAAATATAAGCTGCCGGCCAAGGTCAACCTGATCCCGTTCAACCCCTGGCCGGGCACCGACTATGAATGTTCGAGCCCCGAACGGATCCGCGCGTTCAGCACGATCGTGTTCGAGGGCGGCATTTCCGCGCCGGTCCGCACGCCGCGCGGTCGCGACATCATGGCCGCCTGTGGCCAGCTCAAGTCGGCGAGCGAGAAGAAGAGCAAGGCGGAACTCAAGCGCCTGGCCGAAGAGAAGCAAGCTGCCCTGGGATAATCCGGGGACGACTGGCTGCGCGCATGCCGCGCGACGACAAGCCCCGCCCATACCGGCGGGGCTTTTCTTTTGGGGGAATGAGGATGACCGATGACGAGATCGAAGCGCTGGGCACCGGCTTTTGCGCCTGCACCTTGCCCAAGGCGAGCTGGACCCATGGCGCCCATTTCGCGACCGCGCTGTGGCTGATCCTGCGCCGGCCCGATATTGACGCCGAAATTGACATGCCCGGCATGATCCGCCGCTACAATGAAAGCGTCGGCGGGGTGAACAGCGACACGAGCGGCTATCATGAGACCATCACCCAGGCCTCGCTGCACATGGCCCGACAGTTACTGACCGGCCTGCCCGCCGATGTGACGCCGGCCGCAGCCTATGCGGCGCTGATGGCGTCGCCGCTGGGCGACAAGGACTGGCCCTTCACCTACTGGACGCGCGAGACGCTGATGAGCCCGGCCGCGCGCCGGGCATGGGTCGCGCCCGATCGGACGCCGCTGCCGACATAAAAAAAGGGCGGCCCGAACGGACCGCCCTTCCCCATATTCCGATCGAGAGGGATCAGAAACGGAAGCCGATGCCGACGACGCCAGCGTCACGGCCACCGAAATTATCTTCATACTCGGTGCGCTGATATTCGGCCGAGATGTAGGTGTTCGGGGTCACCGAATATTCCAGGCCACCGCCGTAACGCACGCCTTCCAGCGAGGTGTGGGCGCCAGCGGCTTCGATGCGGCTCGAAGCGTAGCCGACCTTGCCGAACGCCAGGATCTGCGGGGTCACGACATAGCCGAGACGGACCGAAGCGGCGAGGTCGCGGCTGGCGTCGAAGCCCTGGCCGTCGACGGTCGAGTCACCGAACGACACTTCCGGACCGAAGGTCACGCGGTTGGCAACGGCGAGGTCATAGCCGGCGGTCACGCCGTAGCTGAAACCGTCTTCGCCCTGCGCCTTGTCAAAGCCCATGGTGACGCCAGCGCGCGGACCGGTGAACGGCGCAGCATCCTGAGCGAAAGCGGGGGCCGAAACAGCGGCGGCAGCAGCAATCGCTGCGAAAATCACAGTCTTCATAAAGTCCTCGATATTTATTATGACGCTACGACTTAATTGTTCATCTAGCGTTCAGGTTTGATGCTAGGAAAATATGAAATAGAATCACACTTCCTCCTGCTTATTCTTCTCCGACACTTCGGAGAGGAACTGCCCCCTCTGCATCATGAGAGCGCAGTGGCCATCTAGGATCGCCAAACTCACTTGCAAAGGGGCAAGGCCTTTATTTCAATCAATTTCAGGGCTTGTGTTGCAAAAGTGTGACAACGCGCCTGCAGCACGACCGACCGCAAAAAGGGGACGGCCCGACAGCCGCCCCCTTCGCGAAAGCCCCGGTTTCCGGGCGATCAGAAGCGCAGGCCGATGCCCGTCACCAACTGGTGGCGCGACACGCCTGCCTCATAATCGGAATAGCGATATTCGCCCTTGAGGAAGAGCTTTTCGGCGATCCGATATTCCAGACCCGCGCCCAGCCGCAGCCCATCGCCATTGTCGCCGCCGCGGATCAGGCCGCCTTCGCCGTCACTGGCTTCATATTCCATCCGGGCATTGCTGTAGCCCGCCTTCACATAGGCGAGCGCCTTGCTGCCAAGCGGCACACCGATCCGCCCGCCGACATACAGGTCGCGATCGGTCTCGCTCTTGCCGCCGGCGACATGCAGACGGGTGGTGGAATCGGAAATTTCGCCCTCGATGCCCAGGATCAGGCCGCCCAGGGCAAAATCATAGCCGGCATTGAGGCCATAGAGCAGACCGTCGGCCGATTTGACGCCCTTGGCATCGACCACATCATAGCCGGTGATGATTTCGGCATGGGCACCCGTGAAAGGGGCATAATCCTGCGCAAAGGCAGGAGCCGAAACAAAACATAGAACAGCCGAAGCGATGAAAAACGTGATACTCTTCATATTACCCATCCAATATCTGCGTCGAAGCGCCGAAAATCGTGACAGGCGACCTTGTTTATACTCCCGTTTCGTGGAGGAATTTTATCAATTCAAATTTCTGTACGAAAATTCTTTGAAGTCGACTTCATCAGTCCCTTGCAGGGCCAGCCGTTGATCGCAATCGCACGGCGCGCACCATGGCCATTCGACCAACGACGGGCCTGGACATGCGAACGACCGCGATGCGGCTGGATATTTCGACGAAAGACAATAGGGTCATGGCCATGGAGCCGCCTTACGCCCCAGGGGACATGGTCCGCCGCCACCGCCTGGCCACCCGGCTGTGGCACTGGCTGAACGCGCTGCTGCTCTATATCCTCTTCACCTCCGGCCTTGGCATCTTCAACGCCCATCCCCGCCTCTATTGGGGGCAATATGGCGCCAATTTCGATCATGCCTGGCTGGAGCTGGACCGGTTCCCCGGCTGGATCACCCTGCCCGCCCTCTATAATCTGGCGCTGTCCCGCCACTGGCACCTGACCGCCGCGCCGATCTTCGCCTTCGCGCTACTCTTCTACATGCTCTGGAGTCTGGCGGGCGGCCATATCGCCCGTGACCTGGCCTTTCGCCGCGGCGAACTGGCGCCGCGCCATGTCTGGCAGGACATTTGTGACCATGCCCGACTGCGCTTGCCCACCGGCGCCGCGGCGCTGCGCTACAATGTGCTGCAGAAGGCGAGCTATATCGCCGTCCTCTTCATCGCCCTGCCGCTGCTGATCCTGACCGGGCTTACCATGTCGCCGGGCATGAACGCCGCCTGGCCCTGGCTGGTCGACCTGTTCGGCGGGCGCCAGGCGGCGCGGTCGATCCATTTCCTGACCGCTTTTGCGCTGGCCGCCTTCTTCCTGGTCCATATGCTGATGGTGCTGCTGGCCGGCCCGGTGAACGAGATAGGATCGATGATCACCGGCCGCTATCGCCTGCCTAAGGACCGGCCATGATCCTGACCCGCCGCACCCTGCTGCTGGGCGCGACCGCGACGCTGGCGGGATGCGACCGGATCGCGCGCCAGCCGCTGGCCCGCGACATCCTCTTTTCCGCCGACAATTTTCATCAATGGGCGCAGCGCACAATCATGGCGCGCGACGCACTGGCGCAGGAATTCCAGCCCGACCAGATTTCGCCCTTCTTCCGCGCGAACGGCACCGCCAATCCCAACACCCCGGCCTACAAGGCGCTGTGGCGCAGCGGCTTTGCCGACTGGCGGCTGCGCGTCGACGGACTGGTCGCCCGCCCCCTGTCGCTTTCGCTGTCGCAATTGTACGCCCTGCCCCATCGCGAGCAGATCACCCGCCATGACTGTGTCGAGGGGTGGAGCGCGATCGGCAAGTGGCGCGGCGTGCCCTTGAAGCTGCTGCTCGACGGCGCGGGCCTGCGCGATCGCGCGCGCTATATCGTGTTCCACTGCGCCGACGACATGGGCGGCGGCACCGCTTATTATGAGAGCATCGACCTGATCGATGCCTTCCATCCCCAGACCATCCTGGCCTTCGCGCTCAACGACCGGCCGCTGAGCGTCGCCAATGGCGCGCCGCTACGGCTGCGGGTGGAGCGGCAACTGGGCTATAAACAGGCCAAATATCTGATGCGGATCGAGGCGGTCGAGAGCCTATTGTCCATCGGTCGGGGCAAGGGTGGTTTTTGGGAAGACCGCGCCAATTATGATTGGTATGCAGGTATTTGACGGCCGCGTAACGAGAAGGACCAGCCTGCTCCATGAAGATTTTCGACCGCGTTCTGAGACGTCTTGTCACCAAGGGTCAGTTGACCGTTTTCTATGCCGATGGCCGTAGCGTTACCGTCGGTTCGCCCGATCCCGACCTGCCCCCGCTGGCGCTGCGCTTCCTCGACAAGCGCGTGCCCCTCGACATCGTCAAGGATCCGCGCCTGGGCATGGCCGAGGCCTATATCGATGGCCGGGTGGCGATCGAGGGCGGCGGCATCATGGAATTCGTGTCCATGATCCGTCAGAACAACGCCTGGGAAAATGGCAAGTCGATCGACGCCAAGGGGCCGGTGCAGCGCGCGCTGAAGACGGTGCGCCGCAAGCTGTGGAAGGCCAATCATCGCAGCCGGTCCAAGGCCAATGTCGCCCATCATTATGACCTGTCGGGCGCGCTCTACGCCCTCTTCCTCGACCGCGACCGCCAATATAGCTGCGCCTATTTCCCCGATGCGGAGAATGAGGCGGGGATCAGCCTGGAACAGGCGCAGGAAGACAAGAAGGCGCATATCGCCGCCAAGCTCTACCTGAAGCCGGGCATGAAGGTGCTGGACATTGGCTGCGGCTGGGGCGGCATGGCGCTGTACCTGCACAAGCATTTCGGTGTCGACGTCACCGGCATCACCCTGTCGGAAGAGCAGTTGAAGGTTGCGCGCCAGCGGGCGATCGACGCCGGCGTGGCCGACCATGTCCGGTTCGAACTGATCGATTATCGCGACATTGAAGGGCCGTTCGACCGGATCGTGTCGGTCGGCATGTTCGAACATGTCGGCACCGCCGACTATCGCGTCTTCTACAACAAGTGCCGCGACCTGCTGACGCCGGACGGCGTGATGCTGATCCACACGATCGGCCGGGTTGATGGCCCCGGCATCACCGATACCTTCACCACCAAATATATCTTCCCCGGCGGCTATATCCCCGCTTTGTCGGAAATGGTGGCGGGCAGCGAAGGCACGCGGCTGATGATCACCGACGTGGAAGTGCTGCGCATCCATTATGGCCTGACCATCCGCGACTGGTACAAACGGACCATGGCGCACAAGGCGGATATCGTCGCCCTCTATGACGAGCGCTTCTTCCGCCTGTGGACCTTCTATCTGGCGGGCGCGGCGACCGTGTTCGAACATGGGTCGATGGTCAATTTCCAGGTCCAATATGTGCGCGACCGCCGCGCGCTACCTATCACCCGCGACTATATGATCGAGGCAGAGACCGCGCTGCGCGGGCGCTGAAACACCATCGCGCACCGATGATGCGAGGCAGAATTGCGACCGTCCGGGCGGGCTGAACAAAGCCTGTCAGCCCCGTTCCCGGACGGTTCAGTGACCGGCCCCCATTCTCCTCCCCACGTCCCCGCGCTGCCCCGGCAGCCGGGCCGGACAGAGGAGAAGCAAGATGAAATTCCTGTGGAAAAGCGCCGCGATGCTGGGCCTGGCCATGGCCGGCATCGCCGCCACGAGCGCGCCTGCCCAGGCGCAGCATTATCGCAGCGACGGCTGGCGCGGCGATCGTGACGGCCGCTGGGATGGCCGGCGCCATTGGGACAATCGCCGCTGGGACGACCGCCGTCGCTGGCGCGGCGACCGGCGCTATTATGACGGACGACGCGGCTATTATCGCTCCGCCTATCGCCAGCGCTGCTGGGACGAATGGCGCTATAATTCCTATCGCGACCGTCGGGTCCGGGTGCGTGTCTGTCGCTGATCCCGCCTGAGCAAATCCATATCGCGGCCCGCCCCGATTGAACCCGAGGGCGGGTTGCGGCATTTCTGTGCCCATGAGCGATCCTACACCCGTCATCCAGAGCCTGTTGTCGGGCCTGCCGATCCTGCTTCTCCACCTCGCCTGCGCCACCCTGGTCTGGGCGGCCGCCATGGCGGTCTATATGTGGATAACCCCGCACGACGAGTTCAAGCTGATCCGCGCCGGCAATGAGGCGGCCGCCATTTCGCTGGGCGGCGCCTCCGTCGGCCTCGCCGTGCCGCTGGCCTTCTGCCTCGCCGGATCGGTCAATGTCTGGGACGTCGTCATCTGGGGCAGCGTCACGCTGGTGCTGCAACTCATCGCCTTTCGCCTGGTAGACCTGTTGCTGGGATCGCTGTCGGGCCGGATCGAGGCGAATGAGCGTTCCGCCGCGATCTTCCTGGCGATGATGAAGGCCGCGGTCGCCTGCCTGACGGCTGCGGCCGTGGCGGGCTGACGCGATGGGGCGTGGGGGCTGTGGCTGCCTGCCCTGGCTGCTGGGCCTGATCCTGCTGCTCGCCTGGCTGGGCGAGATGCAGGCACCGTCCTTGCAGGTCGAACAATATGATCCCCGTTCGCCCCGCCGCCCGCTGCCGCGCGGTAGCGAGGAACAATATATTATCGAGGATCGGCCCGGCGGCCCGGCCGACGCCATGGGCACGGCCTTTGCCGTCGATCGCAGCGGCGTGTGGATGACCGCCGAACATGTCACCCATGGCTGTTCGCGCGTCGGGCTGGAACAGCGCGGCCGCGCGCTGGAGGTGCCGCGCGTCATCGAAAGCCGGGAATCGGATGCCGCGATCATCCCGCGCGGCCCCCGCAGCCCCGCCGCCCTGCCGCTGCGCAGTGGTGCGCCCTCGCCCGGCTCCACCGGCTATCATATGGGCTTCCCCGCCGGCGAACCGACATTGGTCCTGTCCGAACTGATCGGCCGGGCCGAAGCGCGGCGCGGCAGCAGCGGCATCGACCAGCCGGTGCTGGTCTGGGCCGAGCGTGGCCGCCTGCCCGAGGGCGATGGCACCCTGTCGGGGATCAGCGGCGGCCCGGTCTTCTCCACCGATGGCCGGGTGGTCGGCATCAACAGCGCATCGACCGACCGGCGCGGCCGCATCCTGACCGTGGCGCCCGACGCGATGATGCGCCTGACCGCCGCCAGCCGTGCCGTTGGCGACCAGCCGGTGCCCTATCCCTTTGCCGGGCTGACCGACGCGCAGGAACGTTTCGCCAACTGGCTGGACGATGGCGTCATCCGCCGCATCTTCTGCGATGTCGATGACGGGCGCGGCGGTTGACGCCTGCGGGCAGGAAAGAGTAGGCGCTGCGCAGCATTTTCAGGGAAATTGAGATCATGAGCGACACGCCCCCCGACCATCTGTCCACCAACCCGCGCAGCCCCCATTTCGACATGGAGGTGCTGCAGCGCGGCATCGGCATCCGTTTCAAGGGCCGTGAACGCAAGGATGTGGAAGAATATTCGATTTCAGAGGGCTGGATTCGCGTTGCCGCCGGCAAGACCCGCGACCGTCACGGCAACCCGCTGACCATCAAGCTGTCGGGTGAAGTCGAGGCCTGGTTCGAAAACCCGGCCGAAGGCGCCGAGGGCGACAAGGCCGCCGACGCCGAATAAGCTTATAAGGCCGGTCCCCGCTTGATCGCGGGGGCCGGTCAGTTCATCAGGGATTCGCGCTTCACGTCGGCGATGACGTCGCCCAGCGAGCGATCCGACGGGCTGTTGTCCGCATATTCGATGATGAACGGGTCCGCCTCGATACGGGGCGCCGCCTTGCGCCGGGGCGCAGCAGGCTTGGGCGAAACCGCCGCCACCATCGCATGCGTCTGAACCGACGCCATCCGTGTCGCCGCCCTGGGCAGCGGCGCAAGCTCCGCACCGTCCTCACCATCGCCTGTCTCGGCCGCGACGCTGGCATAGCGAAGGCTGCTGCCCAGCGCCGGATCGGGCGTGAAGGGATGCAGCTTCGCCCTGGTCGGATAGATGAAGCCGAAGGTCGGGTTGATGCGGGCGCCCATCTGGCCGGTCGGGCTGTGCCAGACGCGCACCTGGCTCCAGTCGCCCGCATCCGACACGTCGATCGCCAGCACATCCTCCTCGATCGCGCCGGGCGACGACCAGTTGGCGTGGCGGATCAGCACGCGGCGATCATCCAATATCCGGCTGACCACGGCGACATGGCCCAGGGTCATCGGCCCGACGGGCCGGAAGGCGAGCACCGCCCCCTTTTTGGGGATGCTGCCGCGCTTGTAATGATCCTGTGCCTGGTCCCACCAGGTCAGCGCATCACCATAGATTTCCACGCCCGACACGATGCGCGCATAAGGAACGCACTGCAGCGCCGTGGCGCCCAGCACGGGCGCCGCCGTCAGGCCGGACAGCAAAGCCATCCAGCGGACATATCGAAACATTTAATGCGACCTCTAAGCGTCGAGTATCGCCCCACCGCGATCGACCCTAGAGCCCCATCCGTAAGGATTGGGTTAACGGCTCAGAAAGCACCCTTGGCGCTGTCGGTGCCGGCGGTGGCGCGATCGGCCAGGGCGATCTGGACCGGCTGATCGATTTCCGGCTTGTCGGCATAGATGAAGCCGTTGGTCGGGTTCGAACGCAGGCCAACGTCGCCGATCGGGCCATACCATACGCGCACGTCGGTCCAGTCATTGTTGGGCGACACGTCGATAGCGCGGACATTGCGCTCGACACCGCCACGATAGGACCAGTTGGCGTGGGTCAGCAGCACTTCGCGATCATTGACGATCTTGCTGACCATGGCGACATGGCCGACCGGCATGGCGCGGCTGGACGCGAAGGACAGGACGGCGCCGACGCGGGGCTCATGACCACGGTCGTAGCGACCGGCGGCCTGGTTCCACCAGGTGTTGGCATTGCCGAAAATCTCGATGCCCGAAACTTCGCGGGCGAAGGGCGCGCATTGCAGGACACCGGCGGTGGCGGGAACGGCAGAGAAGGCACCGAGCGCAAGCATGGCGGCTGCGAACAGCGCGCGAAAACCACCGATCATTCCTTGCGACCCCCGACTTGTAGGTAGGTATAATCCCCGATGACCTCCTTAGGGCAGACGCCGTTCGTCTTGAAAACCGCCGAGCGATGAGTCGTTGCTGCGATGCGTCATGCTGCGGAACGAAAAACATGCCCGGCCGTTACATGGAGCCGGGTTGCACCGTTCAACTCGTTGAAAAGACTATCTTCCGTGCCGGTCATCCAGACCTGGCCGCCGGTTTCGCGCAATCGGTCGAACAGCGCAGCTCGTCGCGACGGGTCGAGATGCGCCGCCACTTCGTCGAGCAGAAGCACCGGCGGCTGGCCGCGATCAGCCGATACCAGAGCCGCATGCGCCAGCAGGATCGAAAGCAGCAGCGCCTTCTGCTCGCCGGTCGAACAGAGCGCCGCCGCCTGATTCTTGGCGATGTGGATGACATCCAGATCATGACGATGCGGGCCAGAAAGGGTGCGGCCGGCCGCGGCATCGCGTCGCCGCTCGCGGGCAAGCCGCTGGCCGAGCGGTTCGTCACTGGCGCCGTCCTCCTGCGCGATTCGGATGAGGGGCCGGGCGAAGGGCTCGTCGGGCTGATCGACCAATTGCCGGTTGAGGCGCGCGACCAGATCGGCGCGGGCGGCCGCGAGCGCCGTGCCATGCTCTTCCATCTGCGCCTCCAGCGCGCCGATCCACGCCGGGTCCGCCCGGCGCAGATCGGTCAGCAGCCGGTTGCGCGCCCGCATCGCCGCTTCATAACGGGCGCTGTGCGCGGCATGGCCGGGATGGAGCGCCAGGGTGAGGCGATCGAGGAAGCGCCGGCGACCGCCGGGGCTGTCGAGGAACAGCCGGTCCATCGCCGGCGTCAGCCAGACGATCGAGAGATGGTCGGCCAGCGCATTGGCGGACGAGGCGACCCCGCCGATCCGCACCTGCCGCCGGTCGGGCGCATCCGCGCTGACGCCGGTGCCCAGCACCACGCCATCCACCTCCGCCGCGATGCCGAAGCTGCCGCCGCCATCCTGCCGCGCCATCGCCCGCAGCGCCGCGCCGCGCAGCCCCCGGCCGGGCGCCAGCATCGATACCGCTTCCAATATGTTGGTCTTGCCCGCCCCATTGTCGCCGGTCAGCAGGACGAATGGCTGGTCGGGCACGATCAGCGCGTCCGCATGGTTGCGGAAATCACTCAGGGTGAGGCGGCCGATCATCGCGCCGCTGTAGCGAGGACTGCGCGCCGGGGGAAGCGGTTCAGGCCGCCGGGGTGCAGCGCTTGCGCACGATCGCCGTGCCGTCATTGGTGATGGTAAGCTGCTGCCCATCGGTCGAGGGACGCAGCATCAGGGTCCGGGTCCAGCTTTCGCCCTCACCCGTGAAATTGGCGACGACCGCCAGCCGCCCCTCCCCCTCGCGCGTGACACGCTGAACTGTGCCGACGCTTTCGTGGAAGATCAGGCTGGCCGCGGTCAGTTCCAGCGCCTGGGCCGCCGCCCGGTCGCCGCAGCGTTCCTTGGTGCCGGTCCAGCGCCCCTGCAGCGCGATCGGGATCGCATTGGCGTGAAGCGCGTCGCCCCTGGCCACGGGCAGGTCGGGCGCGGGCTCTACCGGGGTGATGGCATTGGCGCCGGGCGGGACATCGCGCGTGCTCGGCAAGGCCTGGTCCAGGATGTTGGTGACCATGCCGGACTGATTCTGTTCCTTGCTGCCGCAACCGGCGAGCAGCAGCAGCGGAAGGGCGAGGAGGAAATGGTTACGCATGCGATGCCAACCCGGCAGGGCGGCATCGGGTTCCCCCAACCCTCGCGTGACCGGCCATCGCGGCCATGCTATCACCGCCGCGACAATCGAGGAGGGATGCCATGCCGGTCCTGGGAATGGGCGGACTTTTCTTTCGCGCGCGTGATCCGCAGGCCCTGTCCGCCTGGTATCGCACTCATCTGGGCGTCGGCGGCGGATGCAGCGCCGATCCCGACATTCCGGCGGTCAACGAATATGTCTGGCAGACGCTGGGCGGACCGATGGTCTTTTCGCCGTTCAAGCAGGACAGCGACTATTTCGCCGCCGACAAGAGCTTCATGATCAATCTGCGCGTGTCCGATCTCGACGGGCTGCTGGCGGACTTGCGCGCGGCGGACGTTGAGGCCATCACCAAGCCCGAATGGGATCATCCCGATGTCGGGCGCTTTGCCCGCATCCATGATCCCGAGGGCAATGCCATCGAATTGTGGGAACCGCCCACCCCCGCCGCCTGACCGACCCATGGGAGCTAGATTATGAAGAGCGCGAAGATCATCCTGGCCCTGGCGGCCGCAGCCCTGGGCACGCAGGGCAGCATGGCGGCACTGGCGGTCGGCGCCAAGGCGCCGGAATTCACCACGCGCGGCGCGCTGGCCGGCAAGACCTTCACCGTCACCCTGTCGCATCAGTTGAAGCGCGGGCCGGTGGTCCTCTATTTCTTCCCCAAGGCCTTCACGCCGGGCTGTTCCGCCGAAGCGCGCGAGTTCGCGGAGAATATCGACAAGTTCAAGGCGGCCGGCGCCACCGTGATCGGCATGTCGGCGGATCCGGTCGACGATCTGGTCGCCTTCTCCACCAAGGAATGCGCCGGCAAGTTCGCGGTCGCCTCGGCCGGGCCGAACATCGTGTCGGGCTATGATGTCGCGCTCAAGATGCGGCCGGGCATGACCGACCGCACCTCCTATGTCATCGCGCCGAGCGGCCGCATCGCCTTCGTCCATAGCGAGATGAGCTATGCCGGCCATGTGAAGAGCACACTGGCTGCGGTCGAGGCGATGAAGCAGAAATAAGGCGCAACGGCGAAGGGGTGCCGGTCACCCCTTCACATATTTGTCGAACCAGCCGATCGTTTCATTCCAGGCGGCCTTCGCCGCCGCCGCATTATAGCTGGGCCGATAATCGGCCATGAAACCATGGTCGGCGCCGGCATGGACCGTGATCGCATCGGGTGGCGACTTGCCCGCCGCCTTGAGCGCCGCGCGCATCGCTTCGACATCGGCCTGGGGTATGCCCTTGTCCAGTTCGCCATATTGGCCAAGCACCGGCGCCTTGAGCTGCCCCACCTCCTCGATCGCCGACAGGGTCTGGAGGTCGTTCTTCTGGGTCACGAGCCGACCATAGAAGGCGACGCCGGCGTCGAGCGCGGCACTGTGCGCGGCATAGAGCCAGACCACCCGGCCACCCCAGCAGAAACCGGTGATGCCGCGCCGTGACGCGTCGCCGCCATGGGCGCCGGCAAAGGCATAGGTGGCATCGATGTCGGACAGGACCTGCGCGTCGGGCGCCTTGCTCACGATCTCCGCCACCAACTGCTTGAAGTCGCTGACCTTGGTCGCGTCGCCATGGCGGGCGAACAGATCCGGCGCGACGGCATGATAGCCGGCTTTCGCGAAGCGCCGGCACATGTCGCGCACCCATTCATGGACGCCGAAAATCTCATGCACGACGACGATCACCGGCGCCTTCTTCTTGCCCGCCGGGCGGGCGACGAAGCCGGGCATGGCGAAACCGTCACTGGTCGGGATCGAGACGGCTTCCTCCACCAGCCCGTCGGGCGCGGTCTGGATGGTGCTGGCCGCGACCGGCTGGCAGGCGGCGGCAAAACCGGCGGCAAAGGCGCCGCCGGCCAGGATGTGACGCCGGCTGAGCCCGGTCGAGGCAATCCAGTTGCGATCCTCCGCCAGCCGCTCGACGGGGGACGGCACATCATCGCGATCGGTGGTCATCGGCGCTCTCCTGCTGTGGACGGGCGCAGACTAGCCCAAGCCCACGGTCGCGCAAGCCGACAGGACAATCCCATGACGCCATCGCCGCCATCGGCGTTCCGATCGATCCAATTTTGGGCGAGACGCAGGAAATATGGCAGCTTGTCCGCAGCTTGTGGCGGACTTGATTTCGATCAGCATGATTTTTCGGAACATCGCTGCGCCGGCCCAAGTTGAGCGCAGGCGGGTTACGATGCCCGTTAGGAGAGTGTGAGATGGCAAACCAGAACCAGAATCCCGGTCAGCAGGGCGGTCAGCCCGGCAAGCCCGACCAGCAGAACCCACAGGATGAACAGCGTCGCCAGCAAGGCGGCGGCCAGCAGGAACGCCGCGACGATCAGGATCGCGAGCAGCGCTGATCCCTTCATGCATCCCATAGCATGAGCTGGGGCCGTCCCGCCGGGGCGGCCCTTTTTTTGGGGTGCCAGACATGGTGAAACGGCGCCCCATGCCTGAACATCGCGCCATCGCGCTTGGCATCGCCATCCCGGCAGGATAGCGCCTGCGCCATGACCGCCCCCGCCCATCCGCGCCGCACCGCCGCCATCGCCTTCATCCTGGTGACGGCGCTGCTCGACGTCATGTCAATGGGCATCGTCATTCCGGTGCTGCCGCAGCTGATCGAGACATTGTCCGGCTCCAGCAGCAGCGCGGGCCTGTGGAATGGCCTGTTCGTCGCGCTCTGGGCGGCGATGCAGTTTCTCTGCTCGCCGGTGATCGGGTCGCTGTCGGACCGCTTCGGGCGCCGGCCGGTGATCCTGATCTCGGTCGCGGGGGCTGGCGCTGGACTATGTGCTGATGGCGCTCGCGCCCAATCTCTGGTGGCTGGCGCTGGGCCGCATCCTTGCCGGCATCACCTCGTCCAGCTTCACCTCCACCTTCGCCTATATGGCCGACATCACCCCGCCCGAGGGGCGGGCGCGCGGCCATGGGCTGATCGGCGCAGCGTTCAGCGCGGGCTTCGTCGCCGGGCCGCTGCTGGGCGGGGTGCTGGGCGAGATTTCGCACCGTGCGCCCTTCTGGGCGGCGGCGGGCCTGTCCGGCCTCGCCTTTCTCTATGGCCTCATCGTGCTGCCCGAATCGCTCGCCCCGGAAAAGCGCATGGCGTTCAGCTGGCGCCGCGCCAATCCTTTCGGCGCGCTGCAATTGCTGCGCTCGCACCCCGAATTGTCCAGCCTCGCGATCGTCAATTTCCTCCTCTATTTCGCCCATCATCTCTTCTCGGCCGTGTTCGTCCTCTATGCCGGCGACCGCTATGGCTGGGGCGCCTGGCAGGTCGGCACCCTGCTGGCGATGGTCGGCCTGCTCGACATGGCGGTGCAGGGCCTGCTGGTCGGTCCGGTGGTGAAGCGACTGGGCGACCGAACGACGATGGTCGTGGGCCTCGGCTTCGGCGCGGTCGGCATCGCCGCCATGGGCCTGGCGCCCACAGGCTGGCTGTTCGTCGCCGCCATGTTCCCCAACGCGCTCTGGGGCCTCGCCATGCCGACCATCCAGTCGCTGATGACGCAGCGCGTCTCCGAAAGCGAACAGGGCCAGTTGCAGGGCGCCAACAACAGCGTCGGCGCGATCGCCGGCATCGTCTCCCCGCTCTTCTTCGGTGCGGTCTATTCCGCCTCGGTCGGCACCCGCCCGATCCTGCCCTTCATCGGCAGCGCCTTCCTGATCGCGGCGCTGGTGCTGGCCGGTGCCGCCTTGCTCGGCCACGCGGCAGGACGCAAACAGGATGGTCCTGCGCCGGCCTAGAGCATTCTGAAGTCGGCTGGAACAGCCGACGACTCGCAGAATGCGGCAAACAAAAGAAAATCAGAGCATCATCCGATTTACCCTAATCGGATGATGCTCTGAACCGGGAAAACTGGACATATCGGGGCGGTGCGACTAACCGGGCGCGAATCCCTTCCCACGCTCGATATAAAGGCGATTCGATGACGCTGCCCCTTCAGGATTCCATCCTTATCGTGGACTTCGGCAGCCAGGTGACTCAGCTCATCGCCCGGCGCGTACGCGAAGCCGGCGTCTATTCCGAGATCGCCCCCTTCACCCAGGCCCAGGCCGCGTTCGACCGCATGAAGCCCAAGGGCATCATCCTGTCCGGTTCGCCCGCCGGCGTGCCGGAGGAAGGCAGCCCGCGTGCGCCGCAGGCCCTGTTCGACGCCGGCGTGCCGATCCTGGGCATCTGCTACGGCCAGCAGGTGATGAGCCATCAGTTGGGCGGCGAAGTGCGCCCCGGTCACGAGACCGGCGAAGGCGGCGAATTTGGCCGCGCCTTCCTGACCGTGACCGAACCCTGCGCCCTGTTCGACGGACTGTGGGAAGTCGGCGAACGGCATCAGGTGTGGATGAGCCATGGTGACAAGGTCACGAAATTCGCGCCCGGCTTCAAGATCGTGGCCGTGTCGGACGGCGCGCCCTTCGCGGTGATCGCCGACGAGGAACGGAAATTCTACGGCACGCAGTTCCACCCCGAAGTCGTGCATACGCCCGACGGTGGCAAGCTGATCGCCAATTTCGTCCGCCATGTCTGCGGCCTGGCCGGTGACTGGACCATGGCCGAATTCCGCCAGGTCAAGATCGCCGAGATCCGCGAGCAGGTCGGCAATGGCCGGGTCATTTGCGGCCTGTCGGGCGGCGTCGACAGCGCGGTGGCCGCCGTGCTCATCCATGAAGCGATCGGCGACCAGCTCACCTGCGTGTTCGTCGATCATGGCCTGATGCGCCTGGGCGAAGCCGAGCAGGTGGTCAGCCTATTCCGCGAACATTATGGCATCAAGCTGGTCCATGTGAACGCCGAGGAGCGCTTCCTGGGCGGCCTTGCCGGCCTCACCGACCCGGAAAAGAAGCGCAAGTTCATCGGCGGCGAATTCATCGCCGTGTTCGAGGAGGAAGCCGCCAAGATCGGCGGCGCCGACTTCCTGGCGCAGGGCACCCTCTATCCCGACGTGATCGAATCGGTCAGCTTCACCGGCGGGCCCTCCGTGACGATCAAGTCGCACCATAATGTCGGCGGCCTGCCCGAACGCATGAACATGAAGCTGGTCGAACCGCTGCGCGAACTGTTCAAGGACGAAGTGCGCGTGCTGGGCAAGGAACTGGGCCTGCCCGACATCTTCGTCGGCCGCCATCCCTTCCCTGGCCCCGGCCTTGCCATCCGCATCCCCGGCGAAGTGACCAAGGAACGCTGCGACATCCTGCGCAAGGCCGACTTCATCTATCTGGAGGAAATCCGCAACGCGGGCCTCTACGACGCGATCTGGCAGGCCTTTGCCGTGCTGCTGCCGGTCCGCACCGTCGGCGTGATGGGCGATTACCGCACCTATGACAGCGTCTGCGCCGTGCGCGCGGTCACCTCGACCGACGGCATGACCGCCGACATCTACCCCTTCGACGCCGCTTTCCTCAGCCGCGTCGCGACCCGCATCATCAACGAGGTCAAGGGCATCAACCGCGTGGTGTATGATTACACCAGCAAGCCCCCCGGCACGATCGAGTGGGAGTAAAGCCGAAATAGCGAATGTCCGGGGGACATTCGCCGGCTTTACTCGGCCGCGCGAGCGGCCGTGGGTATCGAACTCAATCGCCGTCCGGGGGACGGCGATCCGGTTTATTCGGCACCGCAAGGTGCCGCACCGCTTAGACCCAGTTGCGGCCGCGCAAGCGGCCGCCGCCCTTACCGCGCCGCCAGCACCGCCGCCATCTGCGCGACCAGTTCGGCGGTCGGCCCGGTATCGTCCCAGGCATAGAGCGACACGCGCATTTCGGCCTCCGCCCCGAAGGGCGCATAGGGTCGCACCGCCCGCCCGGTCGCCGCGCGCATCGGCACCAGCGACAGGCCCATGCCCGCCTCCACCGCGGTCAGCACGCTGGTGAGGTCGCTGCCGGTGAAGGCGACATGGCAGCGCCGCCTCTCCCGCCCGATCCGGTCGAACATCGCGTCGCGATAGAGGCCGCCCGCCGGAAAGGCGACCAGCGGCAACGGATCGGGCCAGTCGCCCTGCCGGTCCGCGCTTTCATGCCAGCCGATCGGCTCGGCGAAACTGGCGCGGCAATCGGCGCTCGGCGTCGGTTCCTTGACAGCGATGATGTCAAACTCGCCCGCGCGGTATCGGCGCGTGAGATCGCGGCTGAGCCCGGTGGTGACGTCCAGCCGCACCGCCCGATATTGTTCGGAAAAGCGGGCGAACACCCGCATCATGGCGCGACTGGCGATGTCGTCGGGCAGGCCGATGCGGATCGACGCGCTGCCGGCCGGATCGGCAAGCAGGCTTTCCGCCTCCTGCTGCAGCGACAGGATGCGCCTTGCATGGCCCAGCAGCCGCTCGCCCGCCGCCGTCGGCCGCACCGGCCGCGCCGCCCGATCGACCAGCATATGCCCCACCGCCTGTTCCAGCCGGCCGAGCTGCTGGCTGATGGTCGACTGGGTCATGTGCAGCCGCTGCGCCGCAATGGTGAAGCTGCCGCTGTCGGCGATCGCGACAAAGGCACGGAGCAGGCGCGGATCGAGCATGGCATTCCATTTGGATCATGAATGATTGCCATTCATATATGTTGTTTGTCGATGATGCAGCCCCTGCCTATCCTGCGCGCCGCACAAGAACCGGGGATTTTCATGAAGACGCTTCTCGCCGCGCTGCTGGCCGCCACTGCCCTGTTGCCCCTGCCCACCGCAGCGAAGGCCGCGCCGGCCCGCGCCGACCTGTTGATCCGCCATGCGACGCTGGTCGATGTCGAGCATGGCCGGCTGGTCCCCAACCAGGCGGTCGCGACCAGGGGCGACCAGATCGTCGCGGTCGGCAACGACGGCACGATTGCCGCCGCCTGGCGCGCGGGCAAGAATGTCGAGGCCAAGGGCCGCTATCTGATCCCCGGCCTGTGGGACATGCATGTGCATTTCGGCGGCGGGCCGGAGCTCATCGAAGAGAATAAGGCGCTGCTGCCGCTCTATATCGCCAACGGCATCACCACCGTGCGCGATGCATCGGGCGACCTGCCCTATGATGTGCTGCGCTGGCGTAGCGAAATTGCCGACGGGCGGCTGTTCGGCCCGACCCTGCTGAGTTCCGGCCCGAAGATCGAGGGGATCAAGCCGGTGTGGAAGGGCACGCTGGAAACCGGGTCGCAGGCCGATGTCGACCAGGCGATCGCCAAGCTGAAAGAACTGAACGTCAATTTCGTCAAGATCACGGACAGCACCCTGAAACCCGAGCTGTTCCTCTATGCCGTGCGCCAGGCGCGCGGCGCCGGGCTGCGCGCGTCGGGGCATATTCCGATGGCACTCACCGTCGGCCAGGCGATCGCGGCCGGGATCAGCTCGATCGAGCATATCGACTATGCCCACAAGGCGGGCGTGAAGGACGAGGCGCGGATCACCGCCGATTTCGCCGCCGGCAAGATCGACCGGGCACAGGCCAGCGCGCAGCTGGATGCCGGCTTTGACGAAGCTACTGCCATGGCCGCCTATCGCGACATGGCGGCGCGCGGCGTGTTCGTGACGCCCACGCTCAGCATCTCGCGCACCGTCGCCTATCTTGACCAGAACGATCACAGCGCCGATCCCGAACTGGCCTATATCGGCCCGCGCCTGCGCAAGACCTATGACTGGCGGATCGAGCGCGCGGCCAAGGCGACGCCCGAGCAGATCGCCCAGCGCCACGCCATTTACGAGCATAATGCCGCGATCCTGCCGCTGTTGCAGCAGGCCGGTGTGACGATCATGGCCGGCACCGATGCGGGCTTCCTCAACAGCTTCGACTATCCCGGCTTTGCCCTGCACCAGGAACTGGCGCTCTATGTCGATCGCGGCCTGACCCCGGCCCAAGCGCTGGCCAGCGCCACCCGCGCCGGCCCGGCCTGGTTCGGCCTGCTCGACCGTTATGGCGCGGTGGCAGAAGGCAAGCAGGCGGATATGGTCCTGCTGACCGCCAATCCGCTGGAGGATATCCACGCCACAAAGGCGATCGACGCGGTGATCCTGCGCGGCACGCTGCAGGACCGCGCCCGGCTCGACGCGCTGCTGGCAGAGACGAAGGCGAAGGTCGCCGCCTGGAATGCGGCGGCAACCCGGCCCTGACGGATCAGCCGCGCATCAGCATGTCGGCCGGCACCGGCAGCATGTCGACCTTGCCGGTCGCCACGTCATAGACGGCGGCGACCACCTTCAGCGTGCCGGCCTTCACCTTCTCCTCGATCACCGGTGAGGCGTTGACCAGAGTCGCCGCCTGCACCAGTGCATTGGTACGGGTGACGATGGCCGCATCCTTGCTGCGGGCGAGATAGAGGGCGGGCAGGATCGCGGGGAAGAGCGCACTGATCTGGCCCGGTACCTCGGGATTGTCGATCGCCGCCTTCACCGCGCCGCAATTGCTGTGGCCCATGACGACCAGTGCCTTCAGCCCCAGCACCGCCACGCCATATTCCAGGCTGGCGACGATTTCGGGCGTGGTGATGTTGCCGGCGATGCGGGTGACGAACAGCCGGCCGATATATTCGTCGAATACCATCTCCACCGGCACACGCGAGTCGGCACAGGAGAGGACGCCGACCACGGGCCATTGTCCCTCGGCCGCGCGCGCCTTGATGATCGACAGGTCCTGCAGATGGGCGGTCGGCTTGCCGGCGACGAAACGGGCATTGCCGGCCATGATCTCGGCCAGAGCGGCGTCCGGCGTCATAGACGCATCCGGGCCGTCGACGGGGCGCGCCGCCATTGCGGGTGCGGCCGGCAAGGCGGCCATGGCCACCCCGCCCGCCATCGTCATCGCGGTCAGAAAGGCGCGGCGGGAGGACGCGGCGCCATCCTCCTCCTGCGTCCCGTACGGCTGGTCATGCATGCCATCGACGTCCGAACACATGGGTCTGTCTCCCTGTGATGAGGAGGCGCCATGATGCCGGACTGGTTTGCGCAGGGCAATGGAAAGACCTAGACCGCTGGCATCGCCGACGATCCGATGGAGCCCCGCTTGCCCGACACCCGACTTGGCCATCCCGTCTATCGCGATATGCCGACCACCATCTTCGAGCATATGTCGGCCCGCGCGCGGGAAACCGGCGCGATCAATCTGGGGCAGGGCTTTCCCGAAGGGCCGGGACCGCAGGATGTGCTGCAGGCCGCGGCGAATGCGCTGCTGACCCGGTCCAGCCAATATCCGCCGATGCCGGGCCTGATCGAACTGCGCACGGCGCTGGCCGATCATTATGCCCGGCGTCAGGACCTCGACCTCAGCCCGCAGGACATCATCGTCACATCGGGCGCGACCGAGGCGATTGCCGCCAGCCTGCTGGCGCTGGTGCGGCCGGGGGACGAGGTGCTGATGCTGGCACCGCTCTATGATGCCTATCTGCCGCTGGTGGAGCGGGCTGGCGGCGTGGCCAGGGTGGTGAAACTGACGCCGCCCGACTGGCGCGTCACCCGCGACGCGCTGGAGGCGGCGATCACGCCCAGGACCCGTATCCTGCTGATGAACAATCCGGTCAATCCGACCGGCATCGTGCTGCGTGAGGCGGAACTGGCGCTGCTGGCCGACCTCTGCATCAGCCATGACCTGATCGCGCTGTGCGACGAGGTATGGGAGGAGACCGTCTATGACGGGCTGCCGCATCGCCCGCTGATCGGCTTTCCCGGCATGCGCGAGCGCACGGTCAAGATCGGGTCGGCGGGCAAGATCTTCTCCGTCACCGGCTGGAAGGTCGGCTGGATGTGCGCCGCGCCGCCGATCGCCACCCTGCTCGCCCGCGCCCACCAGTTCCTGACCTTCACCACCCCGCCCAACCTGCAATGGGCGGTGGCGCAGGGGCTGGGCTGGCCCGAAGATTGGCTGAACGATCAGCGCGCCGCCTATCAGGCGTCGCGCGATCGGCTGGCGGCGGGATTGGAAGCCGCCGGCTATGTCGTGCTGCCCAGCGGCGCCACCTGGTTCCTGTCGATCGACCTGCCCGCGTCGGGCATCGCGATGGACGATGTGACCTTCTGCAACCGGATCATCGACGAAGCCGGGGTGGCGGCAATCCCGATCTCCGCCTTCTACCCCGATGATCCGGTCACCCATCTGGTCCGTCTCTGCTTCTCCAAGTCGGACGCGACGCTGGATCAGGCGATCGAGCGGCTCGCCGCCTTCCGCGCGAGCCTTGGCTGACGCAGGATCGCCGCGCCCAGGATCAGCATGACGATCAGCAGAAGACCTTGGGCGGCGAGGAAGGGCGGCTCCGTGCCGGTCGGCGCCAGCCGATTGAGCGCCGGCACCTTGAGGAAACCCTTCACGACCAGCACGAACAGGTTGAGCCACAAAGCGATGGTCGCGGTCACCGCATAAATGCCCCGCGCCCGGCCGCGCAGGCCAAGGCCGTAAAAGGCGGCGAAGGCGATGATCAGCACCAGCGTCGAGAGAATGCCGACGCCGATCGCCGGGGTGAAACCGCGAAAGGGAAAGAGGAAGCCGGTGAGGCTGGTGAGCAGGGTCGTCACCAGGAACAGGCCCTGCATTTTTGGCAGGACATGTCTCCTGGCCATGGCCGGCAGGGCGACAAGGCCGCTGACAATGCCGATCAGGCTGATCGCGACATGCAGGGCGATGAAGGCGGGAATGGAAAGACCGAGGATCATGATTTTTCTCCCTGATTTCCAATGATCCGTCGGGCTCGCATGATGAGCGAGCCGGACGGGAGCCATGTCAGGCGGTCACCCGATAACGGGGCGCCGCATCCTTGAGCGACAGGTTGGGCCGAAGCGCGGCCCGCGCGGCGAGATAGGCGTCGAGGTCAGCCCGGTCCGGCAGGGCCGGAATGGTGATGGCCTCGCCCATGTCGAGTCCGGCCAGTGCCGCGTCGACCATCACCTCGACATCCATCACCATGTGCGGCGGCAGGCCGGCAATCTGTTCCGCCGTCCAGATGGCGGTGCGGGTGATGCCGGGCAGCACCGCCTGCACCTTCACGCCCTTGCTGCCCAGTTCGACCTGCAGCGCCTCGCTAAAGGCCAGCACATAGGCCTTGCTTGCGGGATAGACGGCAGTGAAGCCGTCCGGCATCAGCGCCGTGACCGACGTGATGTTGATCAACGTGCCCGCGCCCTTCGCCGCCAGCCGCGGCGCAATGGCGCGGGACAGCCGCGTCACCGCCAATATGTTGAGGTCGATCAGGCCGGTGAGATAGGCCGGGTCGGTCTCGACAAAGGCCTGTTCCCCGGCAATGCCGGCATTGTTGACCAGGCCGGTGATCGCGTCATCGTCGCGCAGCCGCGCCTCGACCCGCGCCAGATCGTCAGCTTGTGACAAGTCGGCGGCGATCACTTCCACGCTGACGCCGCTGTCGGCGCGCAGGCGGGCGGCCAGCGCCTCCAACTTCTCGGCGCGGCGGGCGACCAGGATCAGATTGGCGCCGCGCCTGGCGAAGCGATCGGCATAGACGGCGCCGATACCGTCCGACGCGCCGGTGATGAGAATGGTGTCTTTGGTCATGGGATGTCTCCTTGGAGCCACCCCCGTCCGCTTCCGCACCTGTCGAAAACGAACGGGGGTCGGAATTGTCAGCCGTTGATAAAATCGAGCAGGTCGGCGTTGAACCGGTCCTGGTGAGTCTGCGTCAGCCCATGGTCGGCGCCTTCATACACGATCAGCACCGCATCCGTAACGATCTTCACCGTCGATAGGGCGGCTGCACCGATCGGCACGATCTGGTCGTCATCGCCATGCAGGACCAGGGTAGGCACATCGACCTTCGCCAGGTCGGCATGGAAATCGCTTTCGGAAAAGGCGCGGATCGAGTCGAGCTGCCCCTTGAGGCCGCCCATCATCCCCTGCCGCCAGAACTCCTCGCGAATGCCCTCGGAGATGACCGCGCCGTCCCGGTTATAGCCGTAGAAGGGGATGGTCAGATCCCTGAAGAACTGGCTGCGATTGTCGAACGTGCCCTTGCGGATGCCGTCGAACACGTCGATCGGCAGGCCGCCCGGATTGGCTTCGGTCTTGAGCATCAGCGGCGGCACCGCGCCGATCAGCGCCAGCTTGGCGACCCGGCTGGTGCCATGGCGGCCGATATAGCGGGTGACTTCGCCGCCGCCGGTCGAATGGCCGACTAGGATGATGTCCGACAGGTCCAGCGCCGCAATCAGGTCAGCCAGATCGTCGGCATATTGGTCCATATTATTATTGTCCCACACCTGGTCCGACCGGCCATGGCTGCGGCGGTCATGGGCGATGGTGCGGAAGCCCTGATTGGCGAAATAGACCATCTGCGCGTCCCAGGCGTCGGCGCTGAGCGGCCAGCCATGGGAGAAGATAATCGGCTGGCCGTCGCGCGGTCCCCAATCCTTGTAGAAGATGCGGGTGCCGTCCTTGGTGGTGACATAGTTGCTCATGTGAAATTCCCTTCTTCTGTTCCAGAAGGGCGTCCTTCACGCCCTGTGCTTGCACTATTAGGGGCGATGGCGGAGGATCGGGATTGGCGGTTCCGACATTAAGCGGGCCGATTCCGACAAAGGACCAGGACATGGCCGACAGCAGCCTTCCGCGTGCCGAAGTGGGCTTATTGCTCTATCGCAACTGCCAGCAGGCGATGGTCCATGGCATGACCGACCTGATCGACATTGCCGGACAATTCTCGGTCCAGCATGGCGGCCCGGTGGTGCGCGTCAGCCATTGGCAGATGCAGGCCGATAGCTGCTTCGCCCGCAGCCATGACACGCATGAAGGATTGGGCGGCACGCCCGACATCTGGCTGGTCCCCGGCCGCCTGACCGGCGTGCCCGAGGCGGAGGAAGCCGCGCCCTATGCCCGCTGGCTGCTCGATCGCCATGCCGCTGGCGCCACCCTCGCCTCCAATTGCGGCGGCGCCTTCCTGCTGGCGGCGACCGGCCTGCTCGACGGCCGCCCTGCCACCACCCACTGGTGGTTCGCCGACGCCTTCCGCACCCGCTTCCCCGCCGTGCAGCTCGATTGCGACCGCATCGTCATCGACGATGGCGATATCATCACCGCCGGCGGGCTGATGGCCTGGACCGACCTTGGCATGCGACTGGTCGACCGGCTGCTTGGCCCGACGGTGATGCTCGACACCGCCAAATTCTTGCTGATCGACACGGCCGGGCGGGAGCAGAAGCATTTCGCCCGCTTCCTGCCGCGCCTGACCCATGGCGACGAGCCGATCCTAAAGGTGCAGCACTGGCTCGCCGCGCGGGAGGCGAAGGCGGTCAGCGTCACCGAGATGGCGGCGCAGGCCGCGCTGGAGGAACGCACCTTCCAGCGCCGGTTCAAGGCGGCGACGGCCATGACCCCGATCGAATATGTCCAGCATCTGCGCGTGGCAAAGGCGCGCGAGCATCTGGAATTTACCCGGCGCACGATCGACCAGATCGCCTGGAGCGTCGGCTATGAGGATGCCGCCGCCTTCCGCAAGCTGTTCCACCGCCTGGTCGGCCTGTCGCCCGGCGACTATCGCGCCCGCTTCGCCGCACCCAGCGCACAGGCGGCATGACGGCAGGCATGAGGAAGGTTCTTGCGACCTTCGACGCGCCCCGCTAAGTTCCCGTTTCGTTCCCAAAAAGGATAGTTATGGACAGCCTTGCCGCCCTTCTCATTCCCGTCGCGCTGCTGATCGGCCTCGCCGTCGGCTGGCTGCTCAAGGGCAAGGCGCTGGCGCCGCTGACCGCCGAAAAGGCCGATCTGACCGGCAAGCTCGACATCGCCACCGCCCAGCGCAACGGCGCGATCGCCGAACTGGCGGTGGAGAAGGAACGGGTCGCGCAGGGCATGGCCCAGCTCGCCCGGCTCGAATCCGCGCAGGCCGCATCCGAACAGCGGATCGAGGCGCTACAGGCCGCCGCCAGCCAGCGCATCGAGGTGATCCAGACCGAGCGCGAAGCCGCGCTGCGTGACCTCGCCGCGCTCCAGTCCGACATCCATGCCCGCACCCAGGCGTTCGAGCAGCAGATCGCCGCGCTCAAGGACGCGAAGGAACAGCTTTCCGCCCAGTTCAGCGAAATCGGCGGCAAATTGCTCGAATCCGCCCAGACCCAGTTCCTGACCCGCGCCGACCAGCGCTTCGCCCAGGCGAGCGAGAAGAGCGAGGCGCAGTTGAAGACGCTGCTCAACCCGGTCGAAACCACGCTCAAGCGCTATGAGGAAGGCCTCGCCCGCGTCGAGAAGGACCGGGTCGGCAGCTATGCCGAACTGCGCGAGGCGGTGCAGCAGGTTCATCTGGGCCAGGGCCAGGTGCGCGAGGAAACCGCCAAGCTGGTCAACGCCCTGCGCGCCGCGCCCAAGACGCGCGGTCGCTGGGGCGAACAGCAGTTCAAGAATCTCATCGAAACCGCCGGCCTTTCCCCGTTCGTAGACTTCAAGGAGGAGGTGTCGGTCGCAGTCGAGGACGGCCGCCTGCGCCCGGACTTCGTCATCAACCTGCCCGGCGACCAGCAGATGGTGGTCGACGTCAAATGCTCGCTGGTCGCCTATCTGAACGCAGTCGACCAGGTCGACCCCGCACAGCGCGACGCCCATATGCTCGACCATGCCCGCGCCATGCGCACCCATGCCGACGCGCTGGGGCGCAAGGCCTATTGGGAACAGTTCGACAAGGCCCCCGACTTCGTCATCATGTATGTGCCCGGCGACAATTTCGTCACCGCCGCGCTGGAGGCGGACATGGAGCTGTGGGAACGCGCCGCCAAGAATCGCGTCATCATCTGCGGCCCGGCCACCTTCCTGCCGCTCGCCCGCACGCTGGCGGGCCATTGGCGCCAGGCCAAGATGCAGGAACAGGCGCAGCAGGTCGGCCAGCTCGGCAAGGAACTCTATGAGCGCCTGTCCGTCGCCGCGACCCACCTCAAGCGCCTCGGCTCCGGCCTCAACAGCGCAGTCTCCAACTATAACAGCTTCATCGGCAGCTTCGAAACCCGCGTCCTGTCCACCGGGCGCAAGTTCCGCGATCTCGACATCGAGACCGGCGGCAAGGAGATCGAGGCGATGGAACCGCTCGACGTCCTCGCCCGTGACGCGCAGGCCGACGAAGCGCGCGCGCTGCCGGCGGCGGAATAGGATCGTCTCGGGCTAGCTTGCCGCCACAGGCGCGGACGGAAGCGTCGCGGATCCCGGACGACGCGGCCGCGCCTGCATCCAGGCAATCAGCCCCGCAACCGCCAGGCTGGCGGCAACGCCGCCGGCCACGGGCACGCCCAGCATCAGCCCCGTCATGCAGACCGGGGCATGAACGGCATAAAGCGGAAAGGAAAGTGCCCCCGCCGCCGTCATCCACCGCGATTGTCGCTGCCAGCGCAGCCCGCCCGCCAGCATCAGCGGACAGACCAGCAGGATGAAGACCATGCCACTGATCCAGCCATCCGCGTCGATCACCGTGCCGATGCCAAAATAGAGCGGCATCGCGACCAGGGCCGCCAGCGGCGGAACGGCAATGGTCGGCCTGTCGCGCCACCAGCGCCACAATATGACCCCCATGCCATAGGCGCACATCACCCGCGGCAGGCCGAAGAAGAAGCTGGCAGGCTGCGCCCCCACGTCCATCCCCACACGACTGGCGACAACCGCGAACAGGGTCGCGCTCAGCAGCACGACATGCACCAATATCCTGGTCGACAAGCGGCGCAGGACAAGGCCGTGTGCCATGTTGGCGATCAGTTCCAGGAGGATCGACCAGGCCGGCCCGTTCAACGGATAGAGACGCCCGGTGAAGAGGCTGGGAATCAGCAGCAGATTGGCAAGGGCCACCGGCCAGAGCGACATCTCATTGGTGAGGAGGAAGCCGGGCAGCGCGATCAGCCCGGCTATGGCCATCACTGGCAGGAAGCGTCGATATCGCGCACGAACAAAGTAGATGGTCGACAGCCCCTGCCCCAATCGCGCTTCATAAGTGCGCGCCATCACATAGCCGCTCAGCATGAAGAAGAAGTCGACCGCCAGATAGCCGTTGCCCCGCGCGTCGCCCGTGGTCCAGGTCAGCGCATGGAACAGCAGGACGCTGAGTGCGGCAATCCCGCGCAATCCATCGAATCCGATCAGCCGCCCCTGCATGGCGCGGCTATAGCGGGCAAGCCTTAAGAATCTGCCCATTGCCGCCCCGCCCCGGCGCTGGCATGGCTGCCCCCATGAAAAAGATCGGCCTGCTTGGCGGCTCCTTCAATCCGGCGCATGGCGGGCATCGCGCCATTTCGCTGTTCGCCAGGGACGCCCTGGGTCTCGACGAAATCTGGTGGCTGGTATCGCCCGGCAATCCGTTGAAGCCCGCCAGGGGCATGGCGCCGCTGCCCGTCCGCCTTGCCCATGCGCAGAAAATCGCCCGCCGCGCGCCGATTCGCGCCACCGCGATCGAGCGCCAATTGGGCACGCGCTACACCGTCGACTCGCTGCGCGCGCTCCGCCAGCGCTACCCCCGCAACCACTTCGTCTGGCTGATGGGCGCCGACAATCTGGCGCAATTTGGCCAGTGGCGCGACTGGCGCGGCATAGCACGACAGATGCCCATTGCCGTCATCGCCCGTCCGGGCTATGATGACGCTGCCCGTGGCTCTACGGCCATGAGTTGGCTGCGGCGCTTCGTCCGGTCCGCGCGCCAGAGTGCAGACTGGACGAATTGGAGACCACCGGCGCTCGTGCTATTGCGCTTTCGCCCTGATCCAAGATCGGCAACCCTGCTACGGCAGGCGGACCCCCTCTGGCATCGCGAATATGAAGCAACGTGTGTGCGCGATCCGCTCACGCGCCGGATGATCGTCTAGATTGGAGTTTAATTGACTAACCTCGCCCCTGCCAACGATACGGCGCCTGCCGCCGATAGCGTGGCCGCCCTGCACGCCCTTGTCATGCAGTCGCTCGACGACGACCAGGCGCAGGAAACCATCTCCATCCCCCTCGAAGGCAAGAGCAGCATCGCCGATCATATGGTGATTGCGAGCGGCCGTTCGTCGCGTCAGGTCGCGGCGATCGCCCAGCATCTGGCCGAACGGATCAAGAAGGCCACCGGCCGCTCCGCGCGGGTCGAAGGCCTGCCGGTCGCCGACTGGGTGCTGATCGATGCCGGCGACGTGATCGTCCATCTGTTCAAGCCGGAAGTGCGCAGCTTCTACAATCTGGAACGGATGTGGGGCTTCGTCGACGCGCCGGTCGCGGGCAACGCCTGATCCTTGCCGTCGCGCCCTTCGACATGGGCGCGATGACAGGCTAGGGGGGAGCCATGCTCCTCCACATCATCGCGCGCGGCAAGATCGGGCGCTCGCCCGAAGCCGATCTGGTCGACCGCTATGTCAAGCGGCTGACCATGCCGCACAAGATCACCGAAATGCCCGACCGGGGCGGCAAGCTGCCGCCCGTCGGCCCCGGCACGGTGACGGTCATGCTCGATGAAAAGGGCAAGCAACTTTCCTCGATGGACTTTGCCCGGCGGATCGAGGGCTGGCGCGACACCGGCACGCGCGAGATCCGCTTCCTGATCGGCGCGGCCGACGGCTTCGACGATGCCGAACGGACCAATGCCGACCTGCTGATCGCCTTTGGCGCCATGACCTGGCCGCACATCATCGCCCGCGCCATGCTCGCCGAACAGCTGTGGCGCGCCTGCTCGATCCTCGCCAACCACCCCTATCACCGCGAAGGCTGAGGCTCGACATGCCCACGGCTTGCGCCTAGTCAAAGCCCTATCGGGCGGGACAAGCGGTTGAAGCGCAGCATCATCAGCAACAGCATCACGGGCATCGCACTGGCGGGCATCGTGGCCCTTGTCGCCACGCGCCTGCCCGCCGCGGACGATGCCGCGATCATCCTGCCCGGCACCGCCGGCACCACGCTGGCACAGGAACAAAAGGCGCTGCGCGACGCCCGCCGCCAGTCGGTGGAGGCTGCCGACCGATCGGTCCGGCTGGAGCGCCAGGCCGGCATGGCCCGTGACGAGGCCGAACAGGCCGGCCGCCGCGCCGCCGCCATGGCCGCCCGCATCCAGCAGGCCGAGGCCGATGTGCAGGCCGCCCAGGCCCGCATCGCCATCATTGCCCGGATGCAGCGCACCCAGGCCGCGCGCCTCGCCGCCAGGCAGGAACCGGTGGTGCGACTGACCGCCGCGCTGCAGATGATGAGCCGCCGCCCGCTCGCCCTTGCCCTCGTCCAGCCCGGATCGATCAGCGACGCCGTCCATATGCGCGCGGTGCTGGGACAGGTGCTGCCGGTGATCGAGCAGCGCACCGCTGGCCTGCGCGCCGAGCTGGACCGCAGCCGCGCGATCCGCGCCACCGCGCAGCAGGCCGCCGACGCCCTGACCAAGAGCCGCCGCGATCTTACCGATCGCCAGGCCGCCCTGCGCCAGCTCGAAACGCAAAAGCGCGTCGCCGCCCGCGACTATCGCGCCAATGCAGGCCTCGAAAGCGAACGCGCACTGGCGCTGGGCGAGAAGGCGCGCGACATTGTCGACCTGATGGACCAGCTGGAGGTGGCGAGCGACCTGCGCGATCGCCTGGCGCAACTGTCCGGCCCGGTGCTGCGCCCCGCCCGCCCCGACCAGGCCGGCGCCCCTGCCCCCGACCGCGAGGCGCTGGACAGCGGC
>NZ_LUFI01000004.1:0-1493 GCF_005281675.1 Sphingobium sp. MP9-4
GCGGTCGACGCGGCGGCGGCGGGTGCGGCGTCGCGCGACGCCAGCTGGACGCCCGGCGCCGGCGGGGTCGGCACGATCGGCGTGATGCTGGTTGCGACCACCTGCGGGAAATGGCCGAAATGGACCGCGGCCGCCTTCTGCGCCGCCGTCAGATAGGGCATTTTCTGCATATAGGGGGTGATGGCGCTCGCCAGCTGGGCCGGCATGGTCTGGTCGACCACCTTCTTGGCCTCGGCCTGGCGGTTGTTCATCGCCAGGATGAAGGCATTATAGCGCCAGGCGGCCCGGTCGCTCTTGTAGAGCAGCGGCTGCAACACCTTGTCGGCGGCATCCACCTGCCCCGAAATACCGAGCGAGGCGGCATAGCGGCGCACCAGTTCGGCATCGTCCGGGGTGCGTTGCAGGGCGGCATGATAATCGCGCTGCGCCCCGGCCTGGTCGCCGGTCATGTCGCGCGCAAGGCCACGGTCGCCCTGGATGGTCGCTTCGGGATAGCCGGCACGGGTCGCCTGGTCGAACAGGCGCAGCGCTTCGGCCGGGTTCTGCATCTTCAGCATGACCCGGCCCAGGCCCGCCTTGGTGCGTCCATTATTGGGCTGGATCGCGTCGGCGCGGGCAAAGAAACCGGCGGCCGCGCGGGCATCGTCCAGCTCCAGCGCGGCTTCGCCCGCCCCCACCAACGCGTTGAAATCCCGCGGATTGGTGGCCAGTTTCGCCAGATTATTGTTGAGGTCTGCGGCGCCCGAGGGCCGGACCAGATCGGCCTGGTCGGTTTGCGCCTGCGCAGCCGTGGCAAGAAGCAGGCTGCCGAGAATCCATAGATGAGATCGTGTCACATCGCTCCCTTAGAGCCTGATCGTTTGAGGGGGAAGCGCTTCGCGCTTCCGCCGATAACGTGAATCAGGCTCTAGTCGATGATTTCAGACCTTGATTCACGCTTCGGGCTGATTCAGCCCGAAGCGATCAAGGTCTAGCGGATCGCGGAAGCAATGGGAAATGACCTGCACAAAAAAGCGCGCCGGGTCGCCCGAAGCGACCGACGGCGCGCCTTTGGCAGGCCGGTGCGGGCCTATGCCCGCACGCTGGCCTTACTGGTTGTTCTGGCGGTTGAGAAAGCGCGGGATATCCAGACCCTGCGTGCCTTCTTCGGCGCCCGGTGCCTTTTCGCTGCCACGGGTCAGGCCGGCCATACGTTCGAACAGCGTGCCACCGGTCGCGACGCGCGGCGCCGGCTGGGCGGGCTTGGGCGCGGCTTCCGGTGCGGTCGGTTCGGCTGCTTCGGCGCCGAGCAGCAGTTCATCCTGCGAGGGATCCTCGTCGGAGAAGACGGCGGCGGGACGCGCAGGTGCGAAGGCCGGCGGCGCCTTTTCGGCGGCAGGCGCAGCGATCGGCGCAGGCGCCGGGGCTTCGGGCACGTCCAGTTCCAGCGCTTCGGACTCAGGCGCGGCGACCGGGGTCGGTGCAGCAGCGACCGGCGCGGCCGGGGCGGGTGC
>NZ_LUFI01000005.1:0-1423 GCF_005281675.1 Sphingobium sp. MP9-4
CCCGGGGCTTGCCATGGCTCTTGGGGAAATACGGCTCAAGCCGCGCCATCTGGTCGTCCGTCAGCCAATACAGGTCACTCAATTCCAGTCTCCTCACGGAGCATGAATCAGATCGCAACGCCTATATCAATGGGTCCTGACCCTAGGCGGAGACGTCTCACCTGACGAAACAGCTTGGGAGCATGTCGGCCCTATCTGGTTGTGGCGCGGGAAAGGCAAGGATGGTCAGCCTTCATCGATGTCGTGGCATTTTCTAACGATCGACGGCGAGGTCGCCGAAGCCATTCGTGTAGCATCGTCGGGCCAATCAGCGGCTTGGGGATCGGTCTACGTAGAGGCCGGCATCGGCAAAACGTATTGGCGCACATCGGTTTTTCCGAGCAAGGCCATCCAGGGCTACATGCTGCCCATCAAGGCGAGCGTGAGAAAAGCAGAAAAGCTGGCGGATGGTGACGTTATCACGGTTCGTATTACCCTATCCAAGGGACCATCACGCTAGAAATGAGCGCTCGGCCTGAGGGAAGTTGGTCGGGAGCTGTCAGGAAAGCGGAACGTCCGCTGCTGGGGATCGAAAATTTGGCTCGGAGCGTCCGGCGTGGGTCGCCCCCAGAAACGACTGCTATGCGTCCAAGGCTGAACCACTGTGCCTCATCCGCAAGGTCAATCATTTCAATCGACAGTGGCAGAAGGAGAATGCGGGCGCGCTGTCATTGTCAGCCGATGCGCGCTGCGCCGCCGACCGATCGATCTTGGCTTCAACATAGGTGGATCGTGAACGGCCACAGCTGCGACGGCGGTTATGCGCCGTGGCTCGCTAAGAAGCCGTTCCTGCAGCTGGTTGCTATCGAGCCGGAAGCAACGCCTTGTCGATGCGCGCAGCCACGCCAACACTTCGGCCTGCGAGGTTCGGGATTGAATAGCGCACTGCGCTTCCCAACACCTTTGCCGCGTCGGACAGGCTCAACCCATAATCCTGCTGCAGCCATTGTATCAAACCTGTGGTTGCGGCCCTCGTGGCTTCGTCGAGCGAGCCGGCCTGCCCCAATGCCATGATTGCATCTTGCGATTCGACCCTTGGCATCATGATCGCGCTTCCCTTGATGATCTCGACCGAGAATTCGCCGTCCATCGACGTTTCGAGCGCATATTGGGAGGTTTCGCCGTCCCCTTGGAGCGCGTGTGCGTCACCCAGATACAGCAACGCGCCGGGTTGCTGTACTGGCAAAAAGACGGTGTTGCCCGCAACCACCTCGGGAAAGTCCATGTTGCCGCCTGCACGACCGGTATCCCCTGTCGAGAGTTGTCAATCGGCGTGCAAACGGGACCCCCGATCGGCGCGCAAAAGGGACCCCTTTTCAAGGATGGCAGGAAGGTCGAGGAACGCGCCTTGCGCAGCGCGCGGCGTAGGGAGGGCGGAGCCCGA
>NZ_LUFI01000006.1:0-1373 GCF_005281675.1 Sphingobium sp. MP9-4
CACGGCAACTCAACGAACGGCCAAGGAAAACGCTCGAATATCAAACGCCCGCAGAGCGTTTCCAAGCATGTGTTGCCGCCACCCGTTGAACCCACCGTGGATTGCGGACGAGAGGCAAACTGCTCGACTTCTTCGCCGGTTAGCCAGCCTGCATGGTAGCGCTCGAGGCGTGCGGTGGCGCCTATCACTGGGCGCGCCAGCGGCAGACAATGGGGCATAAGGTACGCTTAATCCCACCAGCCTACGTCAAGCCGTTCGTGAAGCGGAACAAGCACGACGCGATCGATGCTGAAGCGATCTGCGAGGCGGCGCAGCGCCCTGGCATGCGCTTCGTGGCGGTGAAGAGCGAGCCGCAGCAGGCCGCAGGGCTCGTGTTCCGCACGCGAGACCTGGCGGTGCGACAGCGCACCCAGTTGATCAACGCGATCCGCAGACATCTGGCGGAGTATAGCGGGGTCGCGCCGCGCGGCACCGCGCATATGACGATGCTGGTTAACCTTCTGGAAGATGATGAGATGGCCTCGCCCCTGCCGGAAGCGGCGCGGCCTATGTTCAAGCTCATGGTCGACATGTTGGCCGGGCTCGACAGACAGATATCTGTGCTCGACCGCGAGATCGCACGGCGTGGCAAGGAGGATGAAGCGGCACGCCTACTGATGACCATCCCGGGGACCGGCCCCATCGCTGCGACGGCCATCATCGCGCTAGCACCGCCGATCGAGACCTTCCGCAATGGCCGCGACTTCGCCGCTTGGCTTGGCCTCGCGCCGCATCAGCACTCGACCGGCGGCAAACAACGGCTCGGCAGCATATCGAAGATGGATGAGCGCACGATCAGACGGCTGCTGATCATCGGCGTCAGCTCGATAGTGCGACAGGCCTACCGGTTCGGCGCGCCGGCCGGCTCGTGGCTGGAGCGGATGCTTGCGCGCAAACCGCGCATGCTCGTCTCGGTCGCGCTCGCCAACAAGATGGCGCGCATGGTCTGGGCGTTGCTCGCAAAGAACGAAGGTTACAGAGCTCCGGCAGCGGTCGCGGCGTATGTCAAAGCAGCGGTCCGAGGCGTCGGGGACGTAGGCGGTCGAAGAAGGGTATGGCACAACAGTCGGCGAGACGGGGCGGAAGAACCAGAGAATAGCAGGGCACTAGCCAAGCGCGTAAACCTGAAATGGATCCGGTCCGTGAACTCCCATACTGGCTCGCAGCATATGGCGCTGCTCATCAAGGCCGGACAGATGACCGGATCCGACTACGTGCCAACATGCCCTAAGGCCTGTGGGGATTCATCGAGAGTTGATGACGGCTGCGGCGAGGTAGATGATGGCCTCGAAGCTGCTGTCGGTTTTGCAGGCGCGCATGGCGATGCGTTTGAA
>NZ_LUFI01000007.1:0-1338 GCF_005281675.1 Sphingobium sp. MP9-4
ACGCTCAGGCGCACACTGGTGCGATCTGCCGGAACGCTACACCCGTTGGAAGACAGTTCATCGGCGTTTCAGCCGGTGGTGCCATGCTGGTGTATGGGAGCGGGTGTTCGACACGCTGACCGCCGACCGCGACAAGCAGTATCTGATGATCGACAGTACCATCGTCCGCGCCCATCAACAGGCGGCGACCGGAAAAGGGGAGCAAGGACCAGGCGCTGGGGCGTTCCCGAGGTGGACTGACGGCCAAGATCCACATGCTGGCGGATACGCTTGGCCAGCCATTACGCTTTCGCATCACATCGGGGCAGGCCAGCGACGTCACCGCCGCTCCTGACCTTCTGGAATGCCAGAAGGCCGAGGCCGTACTCGCCGACAAAGCCTATGACAGCAATGGCTTACGTGGAAGGATCGCCGCCATGAAGGCCGAAGCGGTCATCCCCTCGAAGCGTAATCGCAAGACCTTCATTCCGCACGACACAGCCATCTACAAGCACCGCAACCGGATCGAGCGATGCTTTAGCCGCCTCAAGCATTTCCGCCGCTTCGCTACACGCTACGATCGCCGCACCGCCCACTTCACCGGATTCGTTCATATCGCCGCGGCTATGATCTGGCTGCCGTGAATGTCGATCCGCGCTAGAATGTCGTTTGGTATCGAGGGGTCTTTCAGTCGAAACATACTGGGTCTCCTTGTCACCCATTATGCCTCACCGCACACGAAATTTCTGACAGCCCCGCCGGTTGACGTGATTGAGTGAGCAAGGCGCAGCCTTGTTGCTGACCGTGGCGCGCACGGGCTTGCCACGGATTACCCCCTGTAAACGCAGATCGCGCATTAGCCGTTCGACGATGCATCGGGCGACGGCAAAGCCCTCGCGGTTGATCTGCCGCCAGACTTTGCGCACGCCGTGGACGCCGAAGTTCTCAGTAAAGACGCGCACCACCTCCGCCTTCAGATCCTGATCGCGCCGGGCTCAGATCGATAGCCGCTCCGGATCACGCCGTTGTACGACACGCTCGTGGTAGATGCACGGGACAATCGGTATCTGTCAGGATATGGCGCTTGCGCCCCTTGGTCTTCTTGTCCGCGTCATACCCCCGCGACCCGCCGCTTTCCGTGGCTTTGACGCTCTGGCTGTCGATCAGGCCAGCACTGGGTGAGCCCTGGCGGCCTGCAGCTTCGCGTCCGATCAGCAGCAGGGTATGGCTCGACGACAACCATAGTCTGTTGTCCAGCCAAAGATAGAACCAACGCCGCGCCGTCGAGACCGGCGGCAAACACGGCGGAAGCATCCGCCACGAGCTGCCGCCACGCAACAGATGCAGGATTGCCTCGAC
>NZ_LUFI01000008.1:0-1231 GCF_005281675.1 Sphingobium sp. MP9-4
GTGGAAGATCTAAATTATTTGCTCAAGCGCGAGCAGGAAGAGTTGCTGCGTGCCCAAAGCGCGCATTGCCGCGCTGCATCCCATGCGCATCAGCGTTTGGCCAACCGTTATGCGCAGCGCATTCGAGAACATGTGCACCCCTATCGATCAGAGCGTCCCGATGGTTCAGCCCCTTTCGCTTTGAATGACCAGCGGGATGGTCGGATATGAGCAGGGCCATAAACATCATGGAGTCAGCCGACTCCGTGCGGCTGGTGTGTCAAAAAAACGGCTTCAGGATTTCGGTTCTCGAGGCGCTTGACTCCGGTGGCGTGCGGATCGTTCTGCTTGACCCACGGGATGCCGATGCGCTTCGCGCTTTGATGAAGGGTAAGCTGATCGAAGGATCTGTCACACGCTCCCGATCGCATGTGGCCCGTCACCATCCGCCGTCAGCACGATGAATATGGCCATGGGTCGGTTCGACTATCTTAACCGCCGGAGATTGGCCGAGTTAAAGCATGCTGAGCTTGCGGAGAATCCTGCGATCAGAGCAAGGCACGAGGATTTGGCTCGTGCCTATGCGAAGATCATTTCCGTGTTGCAACGCGAAGAGGCTTCAACGCCTCTACAGCAGTGGCAATTCTGAACTAACCCGGCCAAGTGCCATCACGACAAATCAAATGTGAGTCTCCGGTTTACTGACCTGAGAACGACGATGCCTGCCAAGCCCGGTCGCGCGCTGTCGCGAATGGAAGCCTGGCAGGCTTGGTCTCATGCTTGCAAAGCTGGTACGGACTGTCAGGCCCCGGCCTTGGCGGCGAACCAGATATTGTGCCAGCGTTCGGCGCTGCCGCTAAAGGCTGGCAGCAAAATCTCATCCAGACAGAATCCGGCCTGCTCCAGCCTTTCGGCAAATGCGTCATCGCTGTAGGCTGACCATATCGACAGTAGGCCGCCCGGTTTCAGTGCCGCATAGGCCATTTCCAAGCCGTCGGTCGAATAAAGCCTGTCGTTGCTTTTTCTGATGAAACCGTCTGGACCATTATCGACGTCGAGCAGAATGGCATCGAAGCGATCCTTCTCATGGGTAATGACATCAAACACGTCGGCCAATTGAATTCTGACTCGCGGATCTGTCAGATTGGTACCGAACAAGTGCATCAGAGGTCCGTTAGCCCAGCTTATGATTTTGGGCACGAGCTCGGCAACCGTGATGGTCGCGCTTTGTGACCAGGCGTCGAGCGCAGCC
>NZ_LUFI01000009.1:0-1187 GCF_005281675.1 Sphingobium sp. MP9-4
ATGCCCAGCAGATAATCGGCCGCCTTGCTGGCCGCGCTTGCCGCCTTGAAGATCGCCCGCTCATCCTCGCGCAGGACGGCAAGCCAGGAGCCGATATAGTCGCTATGCCGGACGGTGGGCACGATCCCCAGCGACGCGCAGGTAAAAGCGCTGGCCATCTCGGCAACCAGTTCCTCTTTTGCATAGAGCGCTGTGCCGAACCCGCCCGACTGATCGCGCGCCAACCGGCTGCGATGGCCCGTCCAATGCCCCATCTCGTGAAGTGCCGTGCGAAACCAGTTGATCGGCTCATGGAAAGCCGTCTGAGGCGGCACCGCGACATAATCACCGGACGGAGAATAATAAGCCTCGCCGCCGCCGACGCGGAAGTCCGCGCCGCTGTTACGGATCAGGCTGTCAGCTTCCGCGATCGACACCTGTGGCCCAGGCAGCTCAGGCACATGGGACAGCTCTTCGGGCAGCCCCTCGCACTGGTCGACGTTGAAGACGGTAAAGCGCTTGAGGAACGCAATCGTCCTGGCCTCGCGATCCTCTTGGCCCGCGCACTCTTCCTCGGCCTTGGGAATGAACCGATCCGCATAGCAGATGACGCTCCCCTTCTCGCCCTTGCGGACATGGCCGCCCGCCGCCTCGGCTTGCCGATAGGTCAGCCAGCGCTGACCGGTAAAGCCGCGCTCGATCACGGTGGCCCACAGGATCAGGATGTTGATGCCCGAGTAGCGCCGCCCGGTAACGGCATTTTGCGGCATGGTGCAGGGACAGACGCTGCTGTCCCATGGCTTCACCCAGGGAAGATGCCCCGCCTCCAGTTCCGCGATGATCCGGGAGGTGACTTCGCCATAAATGCTCTGACGCTCGGTATTACCCATGTTCCTTACTCCTTCTTCACACCGCAACCGGCGCCGGAAGGGCGAAGGCGGGTGGCAGGAGCGGTCCATCAGCGCCGCCGGGAGCGGCGGCCTGCACCCGCAGGGCCGCAATGGACATGGAGGACCTCGGCGCAGCCGGGGTTGCAGGACGCCGAGGCGGGGCTAGGGACAAGCGACGCCCGCCTTTGCCCGTCCGATGCCGGAGGCCAACGCCATCGCGCGAAGCGCGATGACCGCATGGCGGCACGCAGCGCCGCCCCGACCCGAATCAGATGCTATGCGCGCGGCCCGCCGCGCGCGCCGCAGCCACCAAATCAA